>DASWSY010000070.1:0-8139 GCA_036402415.1 Rhizobacter sp.
TCTTTTGGCGAAGCAAAAGAAGTAACTCGGCCGCCGGGCCGAGACCCGGCGCGCCCTCACGCAGTGAGAGATCCCAGCCATGAGCAACACAAATCCCCTGCTGAAGGTCAGCAACCTCCACGCCGCCTACGGCCACGCCGAAGTCCTCCACGGCCTCACCCTCGAGGCCCAAAAAGGCAGCGTCGTGACGGTGATCGGCCCCAACGGCGCCGGCAAGAGCACCCTGCTCAACGCCCTCATGGGCGTGATGCCCAGCAAAGGCGACATCACCTACGACGGCCAGCCCATCGACAAGCGCAGCCTCGAAGAGCGAGTGATGCAGGGCATCGCCCTCGTCCCCGAAACGAGAGCACTCTTCTCGACCATGCCGGTCGAAGACAACCTGCTGCTCGGTGCCTACCGCCACGTGCGCCAGGGCCCAAAAGCGGCGCGCGACACGATGGAAGAAGTCTTCACCCGCTTCCCGCGCCTGAAGGAGCGCCGCAAGCAGCTCGCCGGCACGCTCTCGGGTGGCGAACGCCAGATGCTCGCCGTCGGCCGCGCGCTGATGAGCAAGCCGCAGCTGCTGATGCTGGACGAGCCTTCGCTGGGCCTCGCGCCGCTGATCGTCAAGGAAGTGTTCAAGACCATCGCCGATCTGCGCGCCACCGGCGTGACCATCCTGCTGGTCGAGCAGAACGCGCGTGCCGCGCTCGACGTGGCCGACCATGGCTACGTGCTGGAGATGGGCGAGATCGCGCTCAGCGGCCCCGCCGCAGATCTGGCGAAGGACCCACGCGTGATCGACACCTACCTCGGCGCCGCACGCAAGAAGGCCGAGGCCTGAGCGTCGACCATGTGGCAGTACCAACCCCCGCTGCGCGACGTCCGCTTCGTCACCGAAGAGCTGCTGAAGCTGCCCGCGCAGTGGTCCGCGATCCCGGCCTTCGCCGAGGTCGATGCCGACACCGCGCGCCAGGTGATCGAAGAGGCGGGCAAGTTCGCCGCCGAGGTGGTGGCTCCGCTCAACGCGAGCGGTGACCTCGAAGGCTGCACGTGGAAGGACGGCGCCGTGACCACGCCGAAAGGCTTCCGCGAGGCGTATCAAGCCTTCGTGCAGGCCGGCTGGCCCGCGCTCGCCTGCGACCCCGAAGTCGGCGGCCAGGGCCTGCCGCAGTCGGTCAACGCGGTGCTGCACGAGATGCTCAACTCGGCCAACCACGCGTGGAACATGTACCCGGGCCTGCTGCACGGCGCCTACGAGAGCCTGCTGGCCCATGCCACGCCCGAGCTGCGCGCGCAGTACCTGCCCAAGGTGGTGAGCGGCGAGTGGCTCTCCACCATGTGCCTGACCGAAGCGCATGCGGGCTCCGACCTGGGCCTGCTCAAGACACGCGCCGAGCCGCAGGCCGATGGCAGCTACCGTCTCAGCGGCACCAAGATCTTCATCTCCGGCGGCGAGCACGACCTCACCGGCAACATCGTGCACATGGTGCTCGCGCGCATCGCCGATGCACCGGCCGGCACCAAGGGCCTGTCGCTCTTCCTCGTGCCCAAGGTGATGCCCGACGGCACGCGCAACACCCTGCGCTGCGACGGCATCGAGAAGAAGATGGGCATCAAGGGCAGCGCCACCTGCGTGATGAGCTTCGGGGGCGCCACCGGCTGGCTGGTCGGCGAAGCGAACCGAGGCCTGGCGGCCATGTTCGTGATGATGAATGCAGCCCGCCTGCACGTCGGCCTGCAGGGCGTGGGCCACGCCGAGAGCGCGTACCAGAACGCGCTGGCCTACGCACAGGAGCGTGTGCAGATGCGCGCGCCGGTGCGCGCGACCGACAGCGCCGAGGCCGACCCGATCGTGCTGCACCCCGCCGTGCGCCACAACCTCCTGCGCCAGCGCGCGCTGCTCGAAGGCGGCCGGGTGCTGGCCTACGAGACCGCGCACCTGCTCGACCTCGCCGAGCGCCACCCGGACGAGGCCGTGCGCCACGTCGCGCACGACGAGGTCTCGCTGCTCACGCCGATCTGCAAGGCCTTCCTCACCGACAACGCCTTCGCCTCCGCTCAGGCCGCGCAGCAGGTCTACGGTGGCCACGGCTACATCCACGACTACGGCATCGAGCAGTGCGTGCGCGACAGCCGCATCTCGCGCATCTACGAAGGCACCAACGAGATCCAGGCGATCGACCTGCTCGTTCGCAAGGTGGTCGCCGATGGTGGCGTGAAGCTCGGCGGCCTCATCGCGCGCCTGCAGCGCGAGCTGCCAGGCTCGGAGCTCGCCGCGCGTGTGCAGCCCTGGCTCGCCAACTGGCAGCAGGCCACGCAGCAGCTGCTGCAGCAGTGCAAGGGCGACCCCGAGCTGCCCTACCGCGTGGCCGACGACTACCTGCGCCTCGCCGGCCTCGTGCTGCTCGCACACGGCTGGGTGCACGCCGACCACGTGGCGGCGACAGCCTCGTCACCCTTCCACACCGCCAAGCGGCAAACGGCCCGGTACTACCTCGACTACCTGCTGCCCGAGGCCGGCCTGTGCCTCGCGCGCATCCGCGCAGGGCAAAATCCGCTGCCTCAGCTCTCTGCCCTCTCCGCATGAACGCCCCCGAGCTTGCCGCCGACGAGACCCTGGAACCGCGCGCCCGCTCGGCGCCGCTCGACCAGTCACGCCTCACCCACCTGATGGGCTATGCGGCCACGCGGGCCTCGGTGGCGCTGAAGAAGGTCTTCGCCAAGCACCTGGGGCCGCTGCAGCTCAAGGCGGTGGAGTTCTCCATCCTCGTGCTCGTCGCTTCGAACGAGAACGTGAACCAGAAGCAGCTCGGCCAGGCGCTCGACGTCTCGCCGCCCAACCTCGCCGTCACGCTCGACCGCATGGTCGAGCGCGGCTGGGTCGAGCGGGTGCGCAGCACCGAAGACCGCCGTTCGCAGATCGTCGTGCTCACCAAGGCCGGCCAGCAACTCGTGCAACGCGCCGAGAAGATCGCCGCGACGATGGAAAACGAAGCCCTGTCGGTGCTCTCGCCGGCCGAGCGGCTGTTGTTGCTCGAACTGCTGCTCAAGGTGTCGGGCGGCCGCCTCCGCGCCGGCAAGTGACGACGCAAAGACCCCGCAAGCGAAACGGCTGCAGTTGAATTATGATGAGCATCATATTTCAGCCGATGCGCCGCCATGACCAAGCCTCCCAGCCGCAGCGAGCTCTCGCACGAACGCATCGTCGAGGCGGCGGCGCGCGCCATCCGGCGCAGCGGCTATGCCGGCACGGGCGTGGCCAGCGTCATGAAGGAAGCCGGCCTCACCCACGGCGGCTTCTACGCGCACTTCAAGTCGCGCGATGCCCTGCTGGCCGAGGCGGTGAGCCGGGCCGGGCAGGCCAATGCCGGCCGGCTCGAACGCAAGGTCGAAGCGCTGGCGCGTGAGGGCGTGAGCCCGCTGCGCGTGCTGGTCGAGAGCTACCTCTCCGACGAGCACCTCGAAGCCCTGGAGACCGGCTGCGTGGTGTCGGCGCTGTTGTCCGAGATGCCCCGCCAGGCGCCGGAGGTGCGCGAGGCCTCGGCGCGGCGTGTGCTCGGGCTCATCGAGCGCGTTCGTGTGGCGCTGCCACCCGGCGCCGACCCGGCCTCGGCCGCGCTCATCACCGCCTCGATGGTCGGTGGCCTGCAGATCGCGCGGGCGATCGGCACCGGCGCCGAAGCCAAGGCCATGCTCAAGTCCATCCGGGAGGGGCTGCTGGCCCGACACGACACCACCACCCCCGCCTGATTCACCCGCGCCGCCCGTCGGCGCTTTTCTTGGCCTTCAATTATGACGGTCATCATATTTCCGAAAGAGGTCCGAACATGAAGCTCGACAACGCAGTGGTTCTCGTCACCGGTGCCAACCGGGGCCTGGGGCTGGCCTTCGCCCGCGAGGCCCTGGCCCGCGGCGCGCGCAAGGTGTACGCGGGGGCGCGCGACCCGGCCAGCGTGAACCTGCCCGGGGTCGAGCCGATCCGGCTCGACGTGACCGACCCCGACCAGGTGCAGGCCGCCGCGCAGCACTGCGGCGACGTGACGCTGCTCGTCAACAACGCCGGCATCGCCACCACGGGCGGCTTCCTGGCCGACGGGGCCATCGAGTCGGCGCGCCGGCAGTTGGAGACCAACTTCTTCGGCGTGTGGCGCATGAGCCAGGCGTTTGCGCCGGTGCTCGCGACGCAGGGCGGTGGCGCCATCCTCAACGTGCTGTCGATTGCGAGCTGGATCAATTCGCCGCTGCTCGGCGTCTACGGCGCCACGAAGTCTGCGGCCTGGGCCTTCACCAATGGACTCCGCCTCGAACTGCTGGCGCAGAAGACCCAGGTGACCGGCCTGCACGTGGGCTTCGTCGACACCGACCTCGTGCGCGGCATGGACGTGCCCAAGATCGCCCCCGAGCTCGTCGTGCGGCGGGCCTTCGACGGCCTCGAAGCCGGCGCCGCCGAGGTGCTCGCCGATGACATCACCCGCATGGTGAAGGCGGGGCTGTCCGCCACGCCCGCCGTCTACACCCAGCCGCTGTCGCGCTGAACTGGCGCTGAACCCACGCTGAAAGGTCGCCACCATGAAGCCCGCCGCCGTGCTCCCCCTTCCTGCCACCGCCGAACCGCACGTTGCCAAGACCTCGCCCTGGCCCGTGTTCTGGGTCGCGAGCGTGGCGGTGTTCCTCGTCTCGCTCGACACCACCATGCTCTACGCCGCCTTCGGCGCGATGCGGGCGGGCTTTCCGGGCGCCTCGGCGGCCGACATGTCGTGGGTGCTCAACGCCTACACCGTGCTCTTCGCGGCGATGCTGATCCCGGCCGGCGGCCTGGCCGACACGCACGGGCGCAGACGCGTGTTCATGCTCGGCGTCACGCTCTTCATCGCCGCTTCCGCTGCCTGCGGCCTGGCCGGCAGCGTGGGCTGGCTGATCGCGGCGCGGGCGCTGCAGGCCATCGGCGCTGCGCTGCTCACGCCGGCGTCGCTGGCGCTGGTGCTCGCGGCCTTCCCGCAGAGCAAGCGCACGGTGGTGGTGAGCCTGTGGGGCGCGGTGGGCGGCCTGGCCGCGGCGGTGGGCCCGAGCTTCGGCTCGCTGGTGGTCGACACCGTGGGCTGGCAGTGGGCCTTCTATATCAACGTGCCGCTGGGGGCAATCTCCATCTGGCGCGGTGCGACGCTGCTGCGCGAGGAAAAGCGCGAAGGCGCCCACAAGCGCCTCGACGTGGTGGGCATGCTGCTCGTGATCGTCGGCGTGGGGGCGCTGGCCCTGGCCATCGTGCAGAGCGAGTCGCCGCACTGGGCGCGCAGCGAGCTGCTGGTGGCCGCAGCGACGGGCCTCGTGGCGCTGGGCGGCTTCGTGCTGTGGGCGCGCCGTGCCCGCGACCCGCTGGTCGACCTGCGGCTCTTCCACCACCGCACCTATACCTACGTGAACCTGGCGACCTTCAGCTTCGGCATCGCCTTCGCGATCATGTTCTTCGGCTTCTTCTTCTACATGACCGAGGTGTGGCACTACAGCCTGCCCCGCGCGGGCCTGGCCATCACGCCGGGGCCGCTGCTGGTGGTGGTGACGGCCATCGTCTCGGGCCGCATCGCCGCACGCACCGGGCACCGGCCGTTCCTGGTGGGTGGTGCGCTGCTCTATGCCGCGAGCGGCGCCTGGTTCCTCTTCGTGCCGGGCACCACGCCTGAATACTTGACCCAGTGGCTGCCCGGCGTGGTGATGAGCGGCCTCGGCGTGGGCCTGGTGCTGCCCTCGCTCTCGGGCGCGGCCGTCAACAGGCTGCCGGCCGACCAGTACGCGGTCGGCAGTGCCGTCAACCAGGCCACGCGCCAGATCGGCTCGGTGCTGGGCGTGGCGATCACCGTGCTGCTGCTGGGCCATGCCGGCCTGGAGCGCGCCGACTTCACGCCGCTCTATGCCCTGCACGTGGGGCTGGCACTGCTGACGGCCCTGCTGTGCCTGCCGGTGGACACCAAGCCCGCCGCCGCTTGAAAAAATAGTTCGACCGGCTTCACCCCATCGGCGGGGCTCGGCCGTGGAAGCAAGGGTGTCCCACCCTTTCTTCCACTGACATGGCCACTGCTGCTCTGACCTCCGCTCCGGTCACCCGCCGATCCTGCCTCTCCGCGTTGGCCGCCGCCTGCGCCGCGCCCAGAGCGTTGGCCCTCGCACCGCCGGCCCGCCCCTTCGAGCCGCCGGTGCTGCGCATGCGCCTGCAAGACGCCGGTGCCGAGCCGGTGCGGGTGCAACGCGCCAGCGTGCAGGCCGAGGTCGTCGGCCACGCGGCGCAGTTGCGCGTGGAACTCGTCTTCTTCAATCCCAACGGGCGTGTGCTCGAAGGCGAGCTGCAGTTCCCGCTCGCCCACGGCCAGTGGGTCAGCGGCTTCGAGCTCGACATCGACGGCGAGCTGCGCCCCGCGGTGGTGGTCGACAAGGCTCGGGGCCAGCAGGTCTTCGAAGACGTGATCCGGGCGCGGGTCGACCCGGCGCTGCTGGAGGCGACCGACGGCGACAACTACAAGCTGCGCGTCTACCCGCTGCCCGCCCAGGGCACGCGCCGCGTGGTGCTGCACCTCGCGCAGACGCTGGACGCGGCAGGCCGCCTCGACCTGCCGCTGCGCTTCGGCTCCGGCTTGTCGCGGCTCGAGGCACAGGTGCTCGTCGCCGGCACCACGCCCGACGAGCTCACCGTGTGGATGGAAGGCCTGCCGGCCAAAGCGCTCGAGCGCCGCCGCTCCGCGCAAGGTTGGGCCGAGCTCTCGCTCGCGGCCGACCAGCTCCAGGGCGCACCCTCGCTCGTGGTCACGCTGCCGCGTCGCACGGCGCCGGTGGTGGTGACGCAGCGCCACGCCGGCCGCGAGCATTTCTATGCCGAGCTGCCGATCGACGACGCAACACTCGCGCCCGCAGCACGCGCCAGGCCGCGCCGCATCGCAATGCTGTGGGATGCCTCGGGCTCGGCCGGCAAGCGCACGCGAGACCTGGAGCTGCAGGTGCTCGACGGGTACTTCCGCGCGTTGGGTCATGTGGAGGTCGTGTTGCACGTCGGCCGCGACGTGGTCGAGCCCGAGCAGCGCTTCACCGTGCGCGGCGGTCAGTGGCAGACGCTGCGCCGCGTGCTGGAGACGACCCCGTGCGACGGCGCGAGCAACCTGCCGGCCTTGATCAAGACCGAGGGCTGCGACCTCGCGCTGCTCTTCTCCGACGGCCTCTCCAACTGGGGCGCGAAAGCCGCGTTGCCGCCGAGCCCGGTGCCGCTCTTCGCGCTGTCGCTCAGCCACGACGGTGGCCACGTGCACCGCTTGCGCCAGCTCGCCGAGCGCAGCGGCGGCGAGTACCTCGACCTCATCGCGCCCGATGCTGCCGCGAAGGCCCTGCAACTGCGCAAGCCGCGCCTGCTGCGCGCCACCAGCCTGCAAGCCCGCGACGTGGTGATCGACGACCCGTATGCCACCGAGGGCTACGTGCGCCTGGCCGGTGTGCTGGCGCAGCGCGAGGCCGAGCTCACGCTCGACTTCGAGCGCGCCGATGGCCGCATCGAGCAGCGCCGCCTGCACGTCGCCGCCAGAGACGCGGGCTCGTCCCAGGTCGCCCAGCGCTGGGCCGGCCTGCGCATCGCCGAGCTCGAAGCCTCGGTGGGCGACACCCGCGCCGAGGTGCGCCGCCTGGGCCGCACCTACGGCCTCGTCTCGCGCGAGACCTCGCTCATCGTGCTGGAGGCACTGAACGACTACGTGCGCTTCGAGATCGAGCCACCGCCCTCGCTGCGCGACGCCTACCGGCGCGCGATGGCGCAGGTGCAGCAGCGCCAGCAGCGCTCGCAGGCCCGGCATCTCGACCAGGTGGCGGCACGTTTTGCCGAGCAGGTGGCCTGGTGGGAGAAGGACTTCCCGAAAGATGGCGCCGGGGCCGGGGCGCAGCAACAGGAGCAGGACCGGCAGCGCCTCATGGCCGGCGCGGCGGGCCGGCAGGAGATGAACTCCGCCCGTCGCGACGACGCGATGCGCCCCTCGCTGGCCGCCCCGGCCGCGCCCGCGCCGATGGCCGAGAGCCGCGAATCGGCCTCGTCCCGCAAGGCCAAGGCCGGTGCCGCAGCACAAGACGCACCGCCGTCCGCCGTGATCCGCCTCCAGCCCTGGCAGCCCGACGTGCCCTACGCGCGCC
>DASWSY010000071.1:0-1699 GCA_036402415.1 Rhizobacter sp.
CCGCCCAGGCGCGGGAGGCGGCGCTGTGCATCCAGGGCGAGGGCCGCTACCCCCTGCCTGGCTGGGGCGGGGAAGTCGTCGCCACCGCCACACGCGAGGGCGGCGTGCACGCCGCCTGGCTGGCGCGGCTCGAGCTGCGCGCCCGAGCCGGCGGAGAGCAGTTCATGGCCGGCATGTCTCGGCCGGCGCGCGGACTGAAGAAGCAGTACCAGGCGGCCGAGGTGCCGGCGTGGGAACGCGATGGGCCGCTGCTCTACAGCGGCGGCCAACTGGTCTTCGTGCCGGGTCTGGGCATTGATGCACGCGTGCGTGCGCTGCCGGGCCAGCCGCAACTGCGGCTGCACTGGCAGCGCAGCTAAAATGCGCGGTTTCCTTCCTTTGACCGGCTCTTTTCATGGCACTCATCGTTCACAAATACGGCGGCACTTCCATGGGCTCCACGGAGCGCATTCGCAATGTCGCCAAACGCGTGGCCAAGTGGGCGCGCGCGGGTCACCAGATGGTGGTCGTGCCGTCGGCGATGAGCGGCGAAACCAACCGCCTGCTGGGCCTGGCCAAGGAACTCTCGCCCGAGGTCGCGTCCGACGGAATCCTGCGTGAGCTCGACATGATCGCCTCCACCGGCGAGCAGGTGTCGGTGGGGCTGCTGTCGATCGCGCTGCAGGCCGAAGGCCTCGAGGCCGTGAGCTACGCCGGCTGGCAGGTGCCCATCGCCACCGATTCCTCGTACACCAAGGCCCGCATCCAGAGCATCGACGACAAGCGCGTGCGCGCCGACCTCGCCGCCGGCAAGGTGGTGGTCATCACCGGCTTCCAGGGCGTGGACGACGAGGGCAACATCACCACGCTCGGCCGTGGCGGTTCCGACACCTCGGCCGTGGCGGTGGCGGCCGCGATGAAGGCCGACGAGTGCCTCATCTACACCGACGTCGACGGCGTCTACACCACCGATCCGCGCATCGTGCCCGAGGCACGCCGCCTGCACACCGTGAGCTTCGAAGAGATGCTCGAGATGGCCAGCCTCGGCTCCAAGGTGCTGCAGATCCGCTCGGTCGAATTTGCCGGCAAGTACCGCGTGCCCACGCGCGTGCTCTCCAGCTTCACCCCCTGGGACATCGACCTTGCCGAAGAGGCCAAGTCCGGCACCCTGATCACTTTTGAGGAAGACGAACAAATGGAACAAGCCGTTGTTGCAGGCATCGCGTTCAACCGCGACGAAGCCAAGATCACCGTCGCCGGGGTGCCCGACAAGCCCGGCATCGCCTTCCAGATTCTCGGCCCCGTGGCCGACGCCAACATCGATGTGGACGTGATCATCCAGAACGTCTCGCACGACGGGAAGACCGACTTCTCGTTCACCGTGCATCGCAACGACTACGCACGCACGATCGACCTGCTGAAGAACAAGGTCCTGCCCGCGACCGGCGCGAAGGAAGTCACCGGCGACGCCAAGATCTGCAAGGTCAGCATCGTCGGCATCGGCATGCGTTCGCACGTGGGCGTGGCGGCGAAGATGTTCCGCTGCCTCTCGGAAGAGAGCATCAACATCCAGATGATCACCACGAGCGAGATCAAGACCAGCGTCGTGATCGACGAGAAGTACATGGAGCTCGCCGTGCGCGCCCTGCACAAGGCCTTCGGTCTCGATGCCCCGGCCGCAATGCCTGCTGCATAATGGCCGCCGGCGAGGAGACGTGAC
>DASWSY010000072.1:0-4761 GCA_036402415.1 Rhizobacter sp.
GGCCGTCGGTGATGCCGGTCGTCACGCGCAGGGGCACGGGCTTGCCGTCCTGCAGCACCCAGAGCTGCTTCTGGCCGGCGGACGGGCCGGCAGCGTCGCCATTGCCACCGCGGCGCTGGCTGCTGCCGCGCGGCATGCGTGGCATGAGGCTGCCGACGATGCCGCTGCCGCCGCCCGAGCCCTGCGCCTTCTCGCCCGGTTGCGAAGGCGTGAAGCGCAGCGCGGTGTTGGGCACCAGCAGCACGTTCTGCCGCTCGGTGGCGGTGATGGTGGCGGTGGCCGTCATGCCGGGGCGCAGGCTCAGGTCGGCGTTGTCGACGTCGAGGTAGGTGACGTAGGTGACCACGTTTTCCGTGATGGTGGAGCCGTAGGCCACGCGCGTGATGGTCGCCGGGTAGCGGCGGCCCGGGTAGGCGCTGACGGTGAAGTTGGCCGTCTGCCCGGCCTTGACCGAGCCCACGTCGGCTTCGTCGACGTTGACCTGCAGGCGCAGCCGGGTCAGGTCTTCGGCGATGGTGAAGAGCGTGACGGCCTGCAGCGAGGCGGCCACCGCATTGCCGGGGTCGACGTTGCGGGTGAGCACCACGCCGTCGGTGGGCGAGCGGATCGCGGCCTTCTTGAGGTTGGTCTCGTCGGTGGACAGGGCGGCCTGCGCATCGGCCACCGTGGCCCGCGCGCTGGCCTCGTCGGCCTGGGCCCGCTCGACGGCGGCGCGGCCGGTGTCGAGCTCGGCCTTCGACGGCACCTTGCCGACCGACAGGCGTGCCACCTCTTCGAGCCGCGCGAGGTTGCCCTGCGCTTCCTTCAGCGTGGCGCCGGCCTGGGCGACGCGGGCACGGGCCGAGGCGAGCGAGGCGCGCGAGCGCAGGATCTGGTCCGACAGCTTGGCGGTGTCGAGCTCGACCAGCACCTGGCCCTTTTTCACACGGTCGTTCACGTCGACCAGCACGCGGGCGACCGTGCCCGAGAGTTCGCTGCCGATGTTGACCGAGCGTGTGGGCTGCAGCGTGCCGTTGGCGGTGACCTGCAGGCGCAGCGTGCCGCGCGTGACAGGCTGGGTGGCGAAGGTGGGCGCGGCACTCGCCTCGCGGCTCGATTGCCACCACGCGAGGCCGCCTGCCACGAGCGCGAGCGCTGCGGCGATGGCCCAGGTGCGCGGGTGGCGGTACCAGGGGCGCGGCGGGGGTTGGTCGAGCAAGGCCTGCAACTCTTCAGGATTGGCGTGGGGACTGCGACTCATGACGGGGTGCTTTCGTTCTGCGTGCTCTCGTTCGGTTGCCAGCCCCCGCCCAGCGCCTTGTAGAGGCGCACATGGTCGGCGCTGAGTTCGGCCTGCGTGCTGGCCAGGCTGTCTTGGGTGCTGAGCAGCGAGCGCTGGGTGTCGAGCACGGTCTGGAAGTCGACCAGCCCGCTGCTGTAGCGCTGGTTGGCGATGAGCGCGGCCTGCTCGGCCGATTCGCTCGCGCTTTGCAGGCGCTGCAGACGCTCGCGGTTGCCGCGCAGGGCGACGAGCGCGTCTTCCACCTCCTGCAGGGCGTTGAGCACCACGGCCTGGTAGCTGACGCGGGCCTGCTCCAGCGCGGCCTCCTGCGAGCGCACCTGGGCGCGGGCCGCGCCGCCATCGAAGAGCGGCACCGACACGCTGCCGAGCAGGGCGCTGACCACCGAGCCGCCGCTGGTCAGGCCGCTCAGCGCCAGGGCCGACAGGCCCACCGAGCCGCTGAGGTTGAAGCTCGGGTAGCGCGCCGCATCGGCCTGCGAGACCCGCGCGAGCGCGGCCGAGATCTGCTGTTCGGCGATGCGGATGTCGGGGCGCTGGCGCAGCGTCTGCGCCGGGATGTTCAGCACCAGGTCGCCGGCCGGCATGGGCACGGCGCTGGCCTGCGCGAGCTGCGCCTGCAGCGCGGTGGGGGCCTGCCCGGTCAGCACCGCCAGCGCGTGGCCGGTCTGGGCGACGCTGGTCTCCAGCGAGGGGATCTGCGCACGGGTCTGTTCGGTGTTGGTGCGGGCCTGCGACAGCTCCAGCGAGGTGGCCAGACCGGCCTGCACGCGCCAGTCGGTGATCTGCAGCGTTTCCTGCTGCGCGGCGAGGTTGCGGCGGGCGATGTCCAGGCGGGCCTGCAGGCCGCGCAGCTGCACGTAGGCCACCGCCACTTCGGCGGCGACCGACACCTGCGTGTCGGCCAGGCTCGCCCGGCTGGCCTCGGCCTCCGCTTCGGCGGCGTTCACCCCGGCGCGCTGGCCGCCGAACACGTCGGGCTCCCAGCTCGCGTCGAAGCCGGCCTGGTAGCGGCTGCCGGCGGGTGCATCGCCGCTCTTGCTGCGCTGGGCGGACACCGAAGCGCCGACGCTCGGGCCGAGCCGGGCGCCCTGCACGTCGCGCAAGGCGCGGGCCTGGGCCAACGCGGCCTGGGCGCTGCGAACGCTGGTGTTGGCCTGCAGCGCCTGGGTGACGAGCTGGGTCAGCAGCGGGTCGTCATAGCGCTGCCACCAGTTCGCAAGCGAGGTGGGCGAGGCGGCCGGCGCGGCCGCGGACCATTGCGCCGGCACCGCCACCTCGGGCAGGGGCGCCTGGCGTGCCGTGAGCGAGGCGCAGCCGGTGAGGGCGAGCGCCAGGGACAGCGTGGTGAGAGGACCGGGTTGCATGGCCCCACTCTCGCGCGGGTGTGTGATGTCTGCGCTTCGCTTGCGTCAAGGCTTTGTAAAGCTGGGGGCTTTGGGGGTTGGCGCGAGCCCTCGGGGCCGGGGTGTCGCATTCCGCTCATGTCCCCCGCAAGAGATCACTCTCGTGATCTCTTGCTCCTCCTTTACTTCGCTCCATGCGACACCCCATCCCCGAGGGCCGGCACGGCCCTGGCACGCCTCTGTTTGTTGGTGGAATGGCAGTGCGGATCGCAACGTGGATGCAGGGGGAGGGGCGCAGTGAAGTAAAGGAATGAATGGATGAACGCGGCAGCGTTCATCCAGAAGGGACATGAACGGAGCCACTCCCCCTGCGCCCACGTTGCCGCTACAGCCGTGCCGCCAACCGCGTCCCCTGATCGATCGCCCGCTTTGCGTCGAGTTCAGCCGCCTCGTCAGCACCACCGATGAGGTGCACAGAAACACCCGCAGCCTGCAGAGGCGACAGCAGCTCCCGCAAAGGCTCCTGCCCCGCGCACAGCACCACCGTGTCGCATTCGATGAGCTGTCCGTCCTTGCGGGCCTCGCCGTAGGTGACGAAGAGCCCCTGCGGCGTGATGCGCTCGTAGTTCACGCCGCCGATCATCTCGACCTGTTTCATCTGCAGGGCGGCGCGGTGGATCCAGCCGGTGGTCTTGCCCAGTGTCTTGCCGAGCTTGCCGGGCTTGCGCTGCAGCAGCGTCACGCGGCGCACCGGGGGAGTGGGCTTCGCGCGGGTCACGCCGCCGCGCACCTGCCCGGGGTCGGCCACGCCCCATTCGGCCAGCCATTCCTGCAGGTCGAGCGTGGGCGAATGGCCGGGTGCGGTGACGAGGTACTCGGCCACGTCGAAGCCGATGCCGCCGGCGCCGACGATGGCCACACGCTCGCCCACCGGCTTCTGGTGCAGCAGCACGTCGACGTAGCTCAGCACGTTGTCGCCGTCGCTGCCCGGGATCTTCGGGTCGCGCGGGGTGACGCCGGTGGCGAGGAGCACCTCGTCGAAGCCGCGCAGGTCGTCGGCCACCACCCGCGTGCCGAGCCTCAGCTCGACGCCGGTGGCCTGCAGGCGGCCGCCGAAGTAGCGCAGGGTTTCGCTGAACTCCTCCTTGCCGGGAATGCGCTTGGCCATGTTGAACTGGCCGCCGATCTCCGATGCCGCGTCGAAGAGCGTGACCGCATGGCCGCGCTCGGCGAGCGTGGTCGAGGCGGCGAGGCCCGCCGGGCCGGCGCCGACGACGGCGATGCGCTTCTTCCGCGGCGTGGGGCGGATGAGCAGCGTGGTCTCGTGGCCGGCACGTGGGTTGACGAGACAGCTCGCGAGCTGGGCCTTGAAGGTGTGGTCGAGGCAGGCCTGGTTGCAGGCGATGCAGGTGTTGATGGTCTCGGGCCTGGCGGCCGCGGCCTTGTTGACGAACTCGGGGTCGGCGAGCAGCGGGCGCGCGAGGCTCACCATGTCGGCGCAGCCGTCGGCCAGCACCTGTTCGCCGACCTCGGGCATGTTGATGCGGTTGCTGGTGACGAGCGGGATGGTGAGGCCGGCCGCGCGCAGCTCGGCGCGCATCTTCTTGGTGACCCAGGCGAAGGCGGCACGCGGCACGCTGGTGGCGATGGTCGGGATGCGCGCCTCGTGCCAGCCGATGCCGGTGTTGAGGATCGTCGCGCCCGCCGCCGTCACCGCCTTGGCGAGCTGCACGGCCTCGGCCCAGGAGCTGCCGTCGGGGATGAGGTCGAGCATCGACAGGCGGTAGATGAGGATGAAGTCTTTGCCCACCGCCTCGCGCACGCGGCGCACGATCTCGACGGCCAGGCGCATGCGGTTCTCGTACGAGCCGCCCCACTCGTCGTTGCGCTGGTTGGTGTGGGTGACGAGGAACTGGTTGATGAAGTAGCCCTCGCTGCCCATGATCTCGACGCCGTCGTAGCCGGCTTCGCGGGCCAGCACCGAGCAGCGGATGAAGGCCTTGATCTGGCGCTCGATGCCGCGGGCGCTCAAGGCGCGTGGCGTGAAGTGGGAGATGGGCGACTGGATGCGCGAGGGCGCCACGCAGAAGGGCTGGTAGCCATAGCGGCCGGTGTGCAGGATCTGCAGCGCGATCT
>DASWSY010000073.1:0-10891 GCA_036402415.1 Rhizobacter sp.
AAGAAGGCCAGCTCACCGTCACCTATCTCACCGAAGCGCACCGCGCCGCCGCCAGGCGGCTCGCCGGCTGGATGAGCGAATGCGGCTTCGACGAGGTGAACATCGATGCGGTGGGCAACGTCGTCGGCGTGTACCACGGCACGCAGGAGGACGCCCCGCGCCTGCTGACCGGCAGCCACTTCGACACCGTTCGCAACGGCGGCAAGTACGACGGTCGCCTGGGCATCTTCGTGCCGATGGTGTGCGTGCGCGAGTTGCACCGCCAGCACAAGCGCCTGCCCTTCGACGTCGAGCTCATCGCCTTCGCCGAAGAGGAAGGGCAGCGCTACAAGGCCACCTTCCTCGGCTCGGGTGCGGTGATCGGCCGCTTCGACCACGGCTGGCTCGACCAGCGAGATGCCGACGGCATCGCGATGCGCGACGCCATGGCCGCCGCCGGCCTCGACCCCAAGCGCATCGCCTGGATGGAGCGCCACCCCTCGCGCTACCTCGGCTTCGTCGAGGTGCACATCGAGCAGGGACCGGTGCTCAACGAGATCGACCTGCCGCTCGGCGTCGTGACCTCCATCAACGGCAGCGTGCGCATGCTTGGCGAGGTGGTGGGCACCGCGAGCCATGCAGGCACCACGCCGATGGACCGGCGGCGCGACGCGGCGGCAGCGGTGGCCGAGCTCATCCTCTTCGTCGAGAAGCGTGCGTCGCAGGAGCCGAACCTCGTCGGCACGGTCGGCATGCTGGAGGTGCCGGCCGGCTCGATCAACGTGGTGCCGGGCCGCTGCAAGTTCAGCCTCGACATCCGCGCCACCACCGACGAGGTGCGCGACGCGATGGTGCGCGACGTGCTCGCCGAAGTGCGGCGCATCACCGAGCGCCGTGGGCTGCACTGCACGCTGGAAGAGACGCTGCGCGCCCCGGCCGCCCCCAGCGCCCCCGACTGGCAGCAGCGCTGGGAACGTGCCGTGGATGCGCTGGGCCTGCCGGTGCACCGCATGCCCAGCGGGGCCGGCCACGACGCGATGAAGATGCACGAGGTGATGCCGCAGGCCATGCTCTTCGTGCGCGGCGGCAACTCAGGCATCAGCCACAACCCGCTCGAAACCATCACCAGCGACGACGCGCAGCTGTGCGTGGAAGCCTTCCAGAACCTGTTGAACACCCTGGCGGAGGAACGTTCATGAGCCGCCACACCGACCTCGACGCGTGGGTCGACCAGCACTTCAACGAGCAGGTGCGCTTCCTCCAGGCGCTCGTGCAGGTGCCGACCGATACGCCCCCGGGCAACAACGCGCCGCACGCGGAGCGCACCGCCGAGCTGCTGCTGGGCTTCGACATGGAAGCCGAGCGTCACCCCGTGCCCGAGGACGAAGTGCGGGCCTACGGCCTGCAGTCCATCACCAACCTCATCGTGCGCCGCTCCTATGGCGAGGGAAAGACCATCGCCCTCAACGCCCACGGCGACGTGGTGCCGCCCGGTGAGGGCTGGGTGCACGACCCGTACGGCGGAGAGATCGAAGACGGCAAGCTCTACGGCCGCGCCGCCGCCGTGAGCAAGAGCGACTTCGCCACCTTCACCTTCGCCGTGCGTGCGCTCGAATCGCTGGGCGCGCCGCTCAAGGGTGGCGTGGAGCTGCACTTCACCTACGACGAGGAATTCGGCGGCGAGCTCGGCCCGGGCTGGCTGCTCGAGCATGGCCTGACGAAACCCGACTACCTGATCGCCGCCGGCTTCAGCTACGAGGTGGTGACGGCGCACAACGGCTGCCTGCAGATGAAAGTCACCGTGCACGGCAAGATGGCGCACGCCGCCATTCCGAGCACCGGCGTGGATGCGCTGCAAGGCGCCGTCGCGATCCTCAACGCGCTCTACGCGCAGAACACGCTCTACAAGCAGACCACGTCGAAGGTCCCGGGCATCACCCACCCGTACCTCAACGTCGGCCGCATCGAGGGCGGCACCAACACCAACGTCGTGCCCGGCAAGGTGGTGCTGAAGCTCGACCGCCGCATGATCCCCGAGGAAGACCCGGTCGCGGTGGAAGCCAGCATCCGCCAGGTCATCGCCGACGCCGCGGCGTCCTGCCCGGGCATCACGGTCGACATCAAGCGCCTCTTGCTCGCCCAGGCGCTCAAACCGCTGCCCGGCAACCAGCCGCTGGTCGAGGCGCTGCAGAAGAACGCCCAGGCGGTGTTCGGCGAGGCCATCCCCGCGATGGGCACGCCGCTCTACACCGACGTGCGCCTCTATTGCGCCCAGGGCATCCCGGCCGTGATCTATGGGGCCGGGCCGCGCACCGTGCTGGAGTCCAACGCCAAGCGCGCCGACGAACATCTGGTGCTCGACGACCTGCGCCGAGCGACGAAGGTCGTCGCGCGCACCCTCTACGACCTGCTGAGCTGAGGACGCATGCTTCGCCTGGAACTCCTCAAGCTCAGCAAGTCCTACCCCGCCGTCAAGGCCAACGACCAGGTCAGCCTGCGCGTGAAGCCGGGCGAGATCCACGCCGTGCTCGGCGAAAACGGCGCGGGCAAGTCCACGCTGATGAAGATGATCTACGGCGCGGTGCGGCCCGATGAAGGCGAGATCCGCTGGAACGGCGAGCCGGTGCAGGTGCGCTCGCCCGCGGAAGCGCGCGCGCTCGGCATCAGCATGGTGTTCCAGCACTTCAGCCTCTTCGACACCCTCACCGCGGCCGAGAACGTGTGGCTCGGGCTCGACAAGTCGCTCAAGCTGGCCGAGGTGACCGAGCGCATCCGCGAGGTCTCGAAGGACTACGGCCTCGACGTGGAACCGCTGCGCCCGGTGCACACGCTGTCGGTGGGCGAGCGCCAGCGCGTCGAGATCGTGCGCGCGCTGATGACGCACCCGAAACTGCTCATCCTCGACGAGCCCACCTCGGTGCTCACGCCGCAGGCGGTCGAGACCCTCTTCGTCACGCTGCGCAAGCTCGCGAGCGAAGGCTGCAGCATCCTCTACATCAGCCACAAGCTCGACGAGATCCGCGCGCTGTGCCACCACTGCACCGTGCTGCGCGGCGGCCGGGTCACGGGCGAGGTCGATCCGACGCAGGAGACCAACGCCAGCCTCTCGAGGCTCATGATCGGCGCCGAGCCGCCGCAGTTGCACCACGATCCGCGCACACCGGGCGAGGTGGTGCTCGCGGTGCGCGAACTCACGCTGCCCAAGGTCGACCAGTTCGGCATGAACCTCGACCGCATCGGCTTCGAGGTGCGCGCCGGCGAGATCGTCGGCATCGCCGGCGTGTCGGGCAACGGACAGCAGGAGCTGATGGCGGCACTCTCGGGCGAAGACACCCGCGCCGCGGCGGCCAGCATCCAGCTCTTCGGCCAGCCGATCGCGCACAAGCCACCGCAGGTGCGCCGTGCGGCCGGCCTGCACTTCGTGCCGGAAGAACGCCTGGGCCGCGGCGCCGTGCCCACGCTGTCGCTCGCGCAGAACACCTTGCTCACCCGCACCGAGGCGGTGGGCCGGGGCGGTTGGCTGCGCACGGCGCAGGTCCAGTCGCTGGCGCAATCCCTGATCGCGCGCTTCAACGTCAAGGCCGGTGGTCCCCACGCCGCGGCCAAGAGCCTCTCGGGTGGCAACCTGCAGAAGTTCCTCGTCGGCCGCGAGATCGACGCCAACCCGAAGCTGCTGATCGTCTCGCAGCCCACCTGGGGCGTGGACGTGGGCGCCGCCGCGCAGATCCGCGGCGAGTTGCTCAAGCTGCGCGACGCCGGGTGCGCGGTGCTGGTGGTGAGCGAGGAGCTCGACGAACTCTTCGAGATCAGCGACCGCCTGCTCGTCATCGCCCAGGGCCGCCTCTCACCCTCGATCGCCACGCGCGACGCCACCATCCCGCAGATCGGCGCCTGGATGTCGGGCCTGTGGACACCGGAAGCCGCCCATGCTGAAGCTTGAAACGCGGCCCGAGCCGAGCCGCTGGATGTCGGTGCTGTCGCCGCTGCTGGCGCTGGCCATCACGGTGCTGATCGGCATCGTGCTCTTCGTGCTGCTCGGCAAGGACCCGGTGCGCGGGCTGCAGGCCTTCTTCGTCGAGCCGGTCAAGAGCGTCTACGCGCTCACCGAACTGGCGATGAAGGCGACACCGCTTCTGCTGATCGCGCTCGGCCTCGCGGTGTGCTTCCGCTCCAACGTGTGGAACATCGGCGCCGAAGGCCAGTTCATCCTCGGCGCCATCTTCGCGAGCGGCGTGGCCATGTCGGCCGACAAGGACTCGAGCCGCTTCATCGTCGTCGCGATCCTCCTGGCCGGCGTGCTGGGCGGCATGCTGTGGGCCGGCATCGTGGCCTTCCTGCGCGACAAGGCGAACGCGAGCGAGATCCTCGTGAGCCTGATGCTCGTCTACGTGGCCGACATGGTGCTGAGCTACCTGGTCTACGGCCCCTGGAAGGACCCGGCCGGCTACAACTTCCCGCAGACCATCAACTTCCTGCCGGTCACGCAGATCCCCAAGCTCGCGACCGGCTTCCGTGTGAACATCGGCCTGCTGATCGCGCTGGCGTGCGTGGCGCTCTTCTGGCTCTTCCTCTTCCGCAGCTATGCGGGCTACCAGCTGCAGGTGGGCGGGCTGGCCCCGGCGGCGGCGCGCTACGCCGGCTTCTCCTCGCGCAAGGCGCTGTGGACGGCGCTCCTGCTCTCGGGCGGCATGGCCGGCCTCGCGGGGGCGCTCGAAGCGGCGGGGCCGCTCGGGCAGCTCACGCCGCACGTGCCGGCGGGCTACGGCTTTGCCGCCATCATCGTCGCCTTCGTCGGGCGGCTGCATCCGCTGGGCATCGTGTTCTCGGCCATTCTCATGAGCATGTTCTACATCGGAGGAGAGCTCGCGCAGTCGCGCCTCGGCCTGCCCAAGTCGCTCACCGGCGTGTTCCAGGGCCTGCTGCTCTTCACGCTGCTGGCCTGCGACACGCTCATCCACTACCGCGTGCGCTGGGTCTCGCGCCACGCCACCGCCCGGGCTGCCTGATGGACGCTGTCGCCCTGCTCATCGCCGCCACCCTCAACGCGGGCACGGTCATCGCCTTCGCCGCGCTGGGCCTGCTCATCAACGAGCGCGCCGGCATCGTCAACCTCGGCGCCGAGGGGATGATGCTCGTGGCCGCCATCGCGGGCTTCGCGGTGGCCGTCACGAGCGGCAGCCCGTGGCTGGGCCTGGCGGCCGGCGCACTCGCCGGCGCCGTGCTCGCCGCGGCCTTCGGCCTCCTGGTGATCTGGCTCAACACCAACCAGTACGCGACCGGCCTCGCCTTGAGCCTCTTCGGCGCCGGCTTCTCGGCCTTCATCGGCATCCGCTTCACGCAGGAACGATTGCCCGAGCGGCCGCCGATGCATCTGCCCGTGCTGGGAGACCTGCCCTTCATCGGCCCCGCGCTCTTCCGCCAGCACGCCATGGTGTACGTGGCCATCGCGCTCACGATCGGCCTCGCTTGGTTCCTCTACCGCTCGCGTGCCGGCCTGGTGCTGCGCGCGGTGGGCGAGTCGCCCGAATCGGCGCACGCCCTCGGCTACCCGGTGCGGCGCATCCGCCTGCTGGCGGTGATGGCCGGCGGCGCGCTGTGCGGCATCTCGGGCGCCTACATCTCCACCGTCTACACGCCGCTGTGGGTCGAGGGCATGGTCGCAGGCAAGGGCTGGATCGCGCTCGCGCTCACCACCTTCGCCACCTGGCGTCCGGCACGGGTATTGCTCGGCGCCTACCTGTTCGGCGGTGTCACGATGCTGCAGTTCTACCTGCAAGGCGAAGGCGTGCAGATCTCGAGCCAGTTGCTCACCATGCTGCCCTACCTCGCCACCATCGTGGTGCTCGTGCTGATCTCGCGCAATGCCACCTGGATCCGCGTGAACATGCCGGCCTCGCTGGGCAAGCCGTTCTTTCCGGGGAGCTGATAATTCCAAGTGCTGTTCGCACCCATCGTTGCTCGCGCCACGAGCGCAGTCCTTCATCTGGAGAAGACATGACCTCATCCACTAAACGTTCCCTGCTGAAGATCGCAGGGTGGAGCACCCTGGCAGCCGCGGCGGCGCTGGTGGGCTGCGGCAAGAAGGAAGAAGCGGCCGCGCCCGCGGCTTCGGCCCCCGTGGCCGCATCGGCCCCGGCCAAGCCCGAGCCGCTGAAGATCGCCTTCGCCTACATCGGCCCGGTAGGCGATGGCGGCTGGACCTTCGCGCACGACAACGGCCGCAAGGCGATCGAGAAGGAATTCGGCGACCGGGTCCAGACGAGCTTCGTCGAGAACGTGCCCGAGGCGGCCGACGCCGAGCGTGTGTTCCGCGACATGGTGAGCCAGGGCAACAAGCTCATCTTCGGCACCACCTTCGGCTACATGGACTCCATGCTCAAGGTCGCGCCCGAAGCGAAGGACGTGAAGTTCGAGCACGCCACCGGCTTCAAGACGGCCGAGAACATGCGTACCTACGACAGCCGCACGTACGAAGGCGCCTACATGGCCGGCATCATCGCCGGCGCGATGACCAAGACCAACACGCTGGGCATCGTGGGCTCGGTGCCCATTCCCGAGGTCATCCGCAACATCAACAGCTTCACGCTCGGGGCGCAGTCGGTCAACCCGAAGATCAAGACCAAGGTGGTCTGGGTCAACAAGTGGTTCGACCCGCCGAAGGAGACCGAGGCTGCACAGTCGCTGCTCAACGGCGGCGCCGACGTGCTGTTCCAGAACACCGATTCCTCGGCCGTGCTCAAGACCGCCGGCAAGGCCGGCAAGATGGCCTTCGGCTGGGACAGCGACATGTCGTCGTACTCGCCCGAAGCGCACCTCGCCTCGGCCATCATCAACTGGGCGCCGTACTACATCAAGGCCACCAAGGATGCGCTGGAAGGCACCTGGCAGACCGGCGGCGTGTGGTGGGGCGTGAAGGAAGGCGCGATCGACATCGTGTCGATCTCCGACAAGGTGCCGGCCGAGATCAAGACCAAGGTCGAAACGGTGAAGGCCGGCCTGAAGGACGGCTCCTTCGTGATCTGGAAGGGCCCCATCCTCGGCCAGGACGGCAAGGAAGTGGTCAAGAAGGACGAGACCGCCGACGACAAGTTCCTGGGCGGCGTCAACTTCTACGTGAAGGGCGTCGAAGGCAAGGTGCCGGGCGGGAAGTAAGCGCACGGACCACACGCACGATGAAGGCCGCCTCGTGCGGCCTTCTTTGTTCATCAGCATGATCGAGTCGACCCTTTGGCACCCGGTGGCTGCGAGCGAATCGCTCGCAGCCGACCGGCCGCTGCCCGTGCGCCTGCTCTCGCAGGACTTCGCCCTGTGGCGCGACGCGAACGGCACGGCCCATGCCTTCCCGGACAGGTGCCCGCACCGCGGCACGCGGCTGTCGCTCGGCCGGGTGCTGCATGGCGAGGCCGGCTCGCGGCTGGAGTGCCCGTACCACGGCTGGCAGTTCGAGGCAGGAGGCCGATGCACGCACATCCCGGCGCTGCCCACGTTCACGCCGCCGGCCACGCATGCGGTGTGCACGCACGAGGTCCAGGAGCGGCATGGCCTCGTGTGGCTGCGCCTTCGGCCCGGCGACACGCCACCCCCCGCATTCGAGGCCGAGCTCGACACCCGGCTGCGCAAGCTGCTCTGCGGCCCCTACGAGGTGCAGGCGAGCGCACCGCGCATCGTCGAGAACTTCCTCGATCTTGCGCACTTCGGCTTCGTGCACGACGGCCTGCTCGGCGACCGGAGCCACACCACGCTCGACGCCTACCGCATCGAGGCCACGGCGCAGGGCTTCGTCGCCCACGGCTGCACCGCGTGGCAACCGCAGAGCAACCGGCTCTCGACCACCGGAAGCCAGGTCGAGTACCGCTACGAACTGACGGGACCCTACAGCGCCCTGCTGTCGAAGCTGCCCCAGGAACAAGCCGGTTACGAAGACGTGATCGGGTTGTTCGTCTGCCCGGTCGACCCCGAGTGCAGCCGCGTGTGGTTCCGCCTCGCGGTGACCGACTTCGATTCCGACGACGCGCAACTGCGCAACTTCCAGGACACCATCTTCCGGCAGGACCAACCCGTGCTGGAATCGCAGAGCCCCAAGTGCCTGCCCTTGAGCGGTGGCGAGGTGCATTGCGCCGCCGACCGCAGTTCCGCCGCCTACCGCCGCTTCCTCGGCGAACGCAACATCACCTTCGGAGTGTGCCGATGACCACCACCGCAACCCCAGACTTCACGAAGATCCCGCGCGAGCGCCTGCCCGAGCTGCTGCGCGCCATGCCCAAGACCGAGCTGCACCTGCACATCGAAGGCTCGCTCGAACCCGAGCTGATCTTCCAGCTCGCGCAGCGTAACGCCGTGAAACTCGCCTACCCGAGCGTCGAGGCCTTGCGGCAGGCCTATGCCTTCACCGACCTGCAGAGCTTCCTCGACATCTACTACGCCGGCGCCAGCGTGCTCCTGAAGGAGGAGGACTTCTTCGACATGGCCATGGCCTACTTCCGCCGCGCCAAGGCCGACAACGTGGTCCACGCCGAGCTCTTCTTCGACCCGCAGACGCACACCGAGCGCGGGGTGAGCTTCGAGACGGTGATCAAGGGCCTCACGCGTGCATGCGACACCGCGAAGCGCGAACTGGGCGTGAGCTCGCTGCTCATCATGTGCTTCCTGCGCCACCTGAGCGAGGAGGCCGCCTTCGAGACGCTGGAGCAGGCCCTGCCCTGGCGCTCGCATTTCGTCGGCGTGGGCCTGGACAGCGGCGAGCGCGGCAACCCGCCCGAGAAGTTTGCGCGCGTGTACGCCAGGTGCCGCGAGCTGGGCCTGCGGCTGGTGGCACACGCCGGCGAGGAAGGCCCGGCCGAGTACATCTGGAACGCGCTCGACGTGCTCAAGGTCGAGCGCATCGACCACGGCGTGCGCTGTGTCGAGGATCCGAAGCTCGTGCAGCGCCTGGCCGCCGAACGTGTGCCGCTGACGGTGTGCCCGCTGTCCAACGTGAAACTGTGTGTGTTCGGCACGCTGGACCAGCACAACCTTGCTACCCTTCTCGCTTCGGGGTTGTGCGTCACGATCAACTCCGATGACCCCGCGTACTTCGGGGGCTACATCAACCAGAACTTCCTGGAGACCTTCGAGTCCCTGCCCGTGCTGGGTGCCCAAGACGCCTACCAGCTCGCGCTCAACAGCATCGACGCCAGCTTTGCGCCAGCCGTCGACAAGCATGCCTGGCGGCAGCAACTCGCCAGGGTTTTCTCCTGAACACCGCGCCGCAGAAGTCGGCGCATTCCTACAGACGGCCGTCACACGGCGGCCCTATGCTGCGCCACCATGTTCGAACACATCCGCGCTGACTTGCGCAATTACCGGGGCCGCTGGTGGGAGCAGGGCTTCTGGGTCATGCTGGTGTACCGCTTCGGCCGCTGGCGCTACGGCATCCGGCCCGCGCTCGTGCGCAAGCCGATGTCGCTGCTCTACAAGATTGCATACAAGTTCATCCAGATCATCACCGGCATCGACCTGCCCTGCGAGGTGGAGGTCGGGCGCAACTTCATCATCGACCACTTCGGCGGCATCATCGTCAGCGGCTACACGAAGTTCGGCGACAACTGCCGGCTGCGCCACGACGTGTGCATCGGCCTGCGCCACACGGACGAGCCCACGGCTCCGATCATCGGCAACAACGTCGACATCGGCGCGGGCGCCAAGATCCTCGGCCCCATCACGATCGGCGACAACGTGCTGATCGGGGCCAACGCGGTGGTGATCACCGACGTGCCGGCCAACTCGATCGCGATCGGTGTGCCCGCAAAGATCAAGCCGCGCGTTCCCCGGAAGGAAGAAGCCGCCGCAAACGCCAGGCGCAGCACCGAGGTCCACGCCCCGCAGCAGGCGAAGGTGCGTGAACTGGCCGTGGCCCGCACGGCCTTGAAGCCCGACGGCAGGCCGCTCTGACGGCCTCGGCCCGCGCGTTCAGCGCAGGCCGCTCGTGTACTTCTTGAGCATGCGTGCGCGCAGTTCGGCCTCTTCGGCCGCGCTGTCGGCCGATGCCGCCGCCTTGGCTGAAG
Organism: Rhizobacter sp.; assembly: GCA_036402415.1. Classification (GTDB taxonomy): domain Bacteria; phylum Pseudomonadota; class Gammaproteobacteria; order Burkholderiales; family Burkholderiaceae_C; genus Rhizobacter. Next base: position 10,023 of record DASWSY010000073.1, read on the forward strand.
CCTGCGCGGCGGTGGCGTCTACAGAGGGCGGCGCGGGCGAGTCTGCGACCCGCGCGCCGTGGTAGCGCTGCTGCACGTAGTTGGCGTAGTCGCGCAAGCGCGCGTCCTGGCTGCCCAGCGCCTGGTCGATGACTTCCTTCGCGTAGGCAAAATCGTGCAGGAACTGCTGCACGTCGACGCTGCGCCCGAACTCGCGCCGCATGGGCACGATCATGCGCACCAGGTAGTTCATCAACTGGCTGTCGGTGTCGCCGTTGCCCATGGTCGTCGTGCCCATCGTGCTTCAGTCGATGCCGGTGCGTGCGATCAGGCCTGCGGCGCCGACCCCGCGGGCGCCAGCATCTCGCCGTGCTCGGAGATGTCGAGGCCCACGTTCTCCTGGGCCGCGCCCACGCGCAGCTTCATGAAGAGCGACAGCGCCTTGAGGATCACCCAGGTGGCCACGCCCGCATAGGCCATCACGGCCAGCGCACCGACGGCGTTGGTCCAGACGGTGGCGGTCACCGGCGCGATGGCGGTCAGCGCGAACACCGGCGTCAGCAGCGTGCCGACCAGGCCACCCACGCCATGCAGCGCGAAGACGTCGAGCGCGTCGTCGATGCCCGTCAGCGACTTGAAGTACACGACGGCGAAGAAGCACACCACGCCCGCCAGCGAGCCGATGCACAGTGCGCCGTTGATGCCCACGAAGCCCGAGGCCGGCGTGACGGCGATGAGGCCGGCGATCGCGCCGGTCATCATGCCCAGCACGCTCCACTGGCCACGGCGGATGTACTCGCAGAAGCCCCACAGCATGGCGCCCGCGCATGCGGCCACCTGCGTGGACAGCAGCGCACCGGCGGCACGCGGACCGGCTTCGAAGGCAGAGC
>DASWSY010000074.1:0-3462 GCA_036402415.1 Rhizobacter sp.
TCGGGGTTGCCGCGCTGCACGGAGTCGAAGTCCAGGTCGGCCGTGTTCGTGCCCGCCGCCATCGACGACGCGGCGCTGCCGCCCATGCCGATGCGCATGCCAGGGCCGCCCAGCTGGATCAGCAGACTGCCGGCCGGGAACTCGATCTTCTTCGTCTGAGATGCCGAGATCGTGCCCAGGCCGCCGGCGATCATGATGGGCTTGTGGTAGCCGCGGCGTTGATCTCCCACCGTCTGCTCATAGACGCGGAAATAGCCGAGCAGGTTGGGCCGGCCGAATTCGTTGTTGAACGCCGCGCCGCCCAGCGGGCCGTCGACCATGATCTGCAGCGGGCTCGCGATGTGTTCGGGCTTGCCGTAGGGATGCTGCTCCCAGGGCTCGTTCGTTCCGGGCAGGTGCAGGTTCGACACCGAGAAGCCGGTGAGCCCCGCCTTGGGCTTGGAGCCGCGGCCGGTCGCGCCTTCGTCGCGGATCTCGCCACCCGCGCCAGTGGACGCGCCGGGGAACGGCGAGATGGCGGTCGGGTGGTTGTGCGTCTCCACCTTCATCAGCACGTGCGCCGTGTCGGCACGCGGGCCGTACTGCGGCGCATTGGTGTAGCCCTGCGGCAGCCAGCGCTCGACTGCATGGCCTTCCATCACCGAGGCGTTGTCGCTGTAGGCGATGACGGTGTGCTGCGGCGCGAGCTGGTGGGTGTTGCGGATCATCCCGAACATCGACTTCTCTTGCGGCACGCCGTCGATGGTGAACTGCGCGTTGAAGATCTTGTGCCGGCAATGCTCGCTGTTGGCCTGCGCGAACATCATCAGCTCGACGTCGGTCGGGTTGCGCTTGAGGCCCGTGAAGGCGTTGACCAGGTAGTCGATCTCGTCGTCGCTGAGCGCGAGGCCGAAATCGGTGTTGGCCTTCTCGAGCGCGCGGCGGCCCTGGCCCAGCACGTCCACGTGCTCCATCGGCTTGCCGGGTTGCTCGTCGAAAAGGTGCCGGGCATCTTCGCGCGCCAGCAGCACGCTTTCGGTCATGCGGTCGTGCAGCAGCGCGGCGGCGGCTTGCAGTTCCTCAGCGGTCAGCGACTTGGTGCCACCGAGCAGCCCGCTTTTCAGCGTCAAGCGGTATTCCGTCACACGTTCCACGCGGTGAATCGCGAGGCCGCAGTTGTGCGCGATGTCGGTCGCCTTCGAGGCCCACGGCGACACGGTGCCCAGGCGCGGTGCGACGACGATCACGGCGCCTTCGTTCGGCCCGGTGTACGGGTCGCCGTAGACCAGCAGCGCCTTGAGCTTGTCGTGAGCGGTGGCATCGAGCGCCCGGTCGCACCAGACCCAGTGCACATGCCGTGCATGGACACCGGTGATGCGGGCGTTGACCGCCTGCAGACGGGGCAACAGCGCCTGGGCGCGGAAGGCGGACAGGGCGTTGCCGCCCTCGAAGTGCAACAGGTGCTGGGGTGTGGAGGTCACGCTTGAGGCTCTGGGTGCGGCAGTCGCCCGTCCGGGAGTGGGGGCGCCGGTGGAAACCCGGCATTTTACGGGGCCGGGTGGCACAATCTCGGCCCTATGACGATCACCATCAAGACCGCCGACGACGCCGCCATGATGCGCGTTGCCGGCCGCCTCGCGTCCGAGGTGCTGGACATGCTCACGCCGCACGTCAAGCCCGGCGTGACCACCGAACAGCTCGACAAGCTCGCGCACGACCACATCGTCAAGGTGCAAGGTGCGATTCCGGCGCCGCTGCACTACCAGCCGCCCGGCTACACGCCCTACCCCAAGTCGATCTGCACCTCGGTCAACCACCAGGTCTGCCACGGCATCCCGAACGACCGGCCGCTCAAGAACGGCGACATCGTCAACATCGACGTCACCGTCATCAAGGACGGCTGGCACGGCGACACCAGCCGCATGTTCGTGGTGGGCGAAGGGTCGATCGCGGCCAAGCGCCTGTGCTCGTTCACCTACGACGCCATGTGGAAGGGCATCGTGAAGGTCAAGCCCGGCGCGCGCCTGGGCGACATCGGCCACGCCATCCAGACCTTCGCCGAGAACGCCGGCTTCTCCATCGTGCGCGAGTTCTGCGGCCACGGCATCGGCCAGAAGTTTCATGAAGAGCCGCAGGTGCTGCACTACGGCCGGCCCGGCACGCTCGAGGAGCTGGTGCCCGGCATGGTGTTCACCATCGAGCCGATGATCAACGCCGGCAAGCGCGAGATCCGCGAGACGGGCGACGGCTGGACCATCGTCACCCGCGACCGTTCGCTTTCGGCGCAGTGGGAACACACGGTGCTGGTCACCGAGACGGGCTATGAAGTCCTGACGCTGTCGGCCGGCAGCCCGCCGCCGCCGGCGTTCGTCACGACGCCCGTCGCCGTCAGCGCCTGACGCGCCATGTCGGCCGTGGTGAACGCTCCGGCCGCGCCGCCCGGGCGCAGCATCAGTGAGCAACGCGCCCGTTTCCGCGAAGGCAAGACCGCGCTGCTGAACCATTTCCGCGCCTCGCGTGCCTCGGCCACCGAAGCGGGCCGCCTGGTGCGGGCGCTGGCCCGGCACGTCGACGAGACGCTCACCGAGCTGTGGGAACACGCGCTGATGCCGCCGGGCGCCGCCCTGGTGGCAGTGGGCGGCTACGGGCGCGGCGAGCTGTACCCGCACTCGGATGTGGACGTGCTGGTGCTGCTGCCACCCGAACAGTCGACGATCGGCGCCAACGACGCGCTCAAGTCCTCGATAGAGGGCTTCATCACCGCCTGCTGGGACATCGGCCTGGAGATCGGCTCCAGCGTGCGCACCGTCGACGAGTGCATCGCCGAGAGCGAAAACGACGTCACCGTGCAGACGGCCTTGCTCGAATCGCGCCCGCTCTGCGGCGCGAAGAAGCTCTACAACCAGTTCCGTCGTGCCTACGACGCGGCGATGGACCCGAAGGCCTTCTTCCGCGCCAAGACGCTCGAGATGCGCCAGCGCCACCAGAAGTATGAAGACACGCCCTACTCGCTGGAGCCCAACTGCAAGGAAAGCCCCGGCGGCCTGCGCGACCTGCAGGTGCTGATCTGGGTGGCGCGCGCGGCTGGCCTCGGCCGGAGCTGGGCCGAGCTCGCCGCCAAGGGGCTGATCACGCCCTTCGAGGTGAAGCAGCTCCAACGCAACGAAGGCGTGCTGCGACTCATCCGCGCGCGCCTGCACATGGTGTCCGGCCGGCGTGAAGATCGCCTCGTGTTCGACCTGCAGACGGCCGTGGCCGAAAGCTTCGGCTACACCGCACCGAGGGGCCAGCGCGTCAGCGAAGTGCTGATGCGCCGCTACTACTGGGCGGCGAAAGCCGTCGCCCAGCTCAACCAGATCCTCATCCTCAACATCGAGGAGCGCATCCACGGCGTGGCCGATGCGCCGATGCAGCCGATCAACGAACGCTTCCTCGACCGCGGCGGCCTGCTTGAAGTGGCGAGCGACGACCTGTACGAGCGCA
>DASWSY010000075.1:0-12704 GCA_036402415.1 Rhizobacter sp.
GACGTCGCGCTGCTGCGCCAGCGGGGCGTGCCGGTGGTGGTGGACCGGACATCGGCCCACATGCACCACAAGTTCGCGCTCATCGACGAGACCTGGCTTCTCAATGGCAGCTACAACTGGACGCGCAGCGCCTGCGAGCACAACGAAGAGAACCTGATCGTCAGCAACGACCCGGGGCTCGTGCGCAGCTTTCAGGCTCAATTCGACAGCCTTTGGGTCAAGTTGCGCTAGACGCGCTCAGGCGAGCCCGGCCTTGTCGAGCCCGAATGCCTTGTCGTGCGACCCCGGCACGCCGCGGAAGCCGACGTTGATCCGGTTCCAGCCGTTGATCGCCATCACCAGGAAGCTGAGGTCCGACAGTTCCTTCTCCGACAGCTGCGTGCGCACCTTGTCGTAGACGTCGTCGCCCACGCCGTGCGGCCCGAGGGTGGTGAGCGCCTCCGTCCAGGCCAGTGCGGCCCGCTCGCGCGGCGAGAAGAGCGTGGACTCGCGCCAGATCGCGAGGTGGTGCAGGCGCAGCGGGCGCTCGCCGTGGATCGTGGCCTGCTTCACATGCATGTCGACGCAGAAGCCGCAGCCGTTGATCTGCGAGGCGCGGATCTCGATCAGGTGCTGGATCGTCGCGTCGATCGCGCCACCCTTGGCCGCGGTGCTGAACTCGAGGTACTTCTTGAAGAGCTCGGGCGATTGCTGCATGTAGTTGATGCGCTGGGTCATGTCGTTCACTCCTGTGGGTTGATGGAAACGGCTTCCATGTCCACAAGACGTGCGACCGGCTCAGCTTGTGACAGCGGCGGCAATGCGGGCCAGCTTGTCGGGATTGCGCTGCACGCGCACGCGCAGGATGCGCTCGCCGTCGGTCTCGTAGGTCTGCGCCGACTCCAGCACGCCGTCGACGAAGCGCAGCAGACCCCACTCGCCGTTGAGCCGCACGAGCTGCACGCGCTGGCGATCGTGCAGCTTGCGGTGCGCGGCGAAGAAGAGCTGCGCGATGCGCTGGCCGCCCCGCAGCGGCTTCGGGAAGGCGAGCACCTTGCCGCCGCCGTCGCCGATCAGCTCGGCCTCTTCGCTCAGCATCGAGCGCAGGGCACCGAAGTCGCCTTGCGTCATGGCCTGTGCGAACTGGCTGAGCAACCGGTGGTGGGTGTCGGGTGTCACGCGGTAGCGCGGCCGCTCGTCGGCCAGCTGCTTCTTGGCGCGGCTCACGAGCTGCCGGCAGGCCGGCTCGGCCTTGCCGACCATGCGCGCGACCTCGGGGTAGTCGATGTCGAACACCTCGCGCAAGAGAAACGCGGCACGCGCTTCGGGCGACAGCCGCTCCAGCAGCATCAGGAACGCGACCGAGATGTCGTCGGCGCGCTCCAGCATGTCCTGCGGGCTGTCCACCGGGTCGGTCAGCACCGGCTCCGGCAGCCACATGCCGGTGTAGTGCTCACGTGCCACCTTGGTCGCCCGCAGACGGTCGATCGCGAGGCGAGTGGTCACGGTGACGAGCCAGGCCTCGCCGTTGTCGGGCGGGCTGGCCTGCGCATCGTTCCAGCGCAGCCAGGCGTCCTGCACCACCTCTTCGGCTTCGGCCACGCTGCCGAGCATCCGGTAGGCGATGCCTTGCAGCCGGGGGCGCCAGCGCGAAAAAGCGAGGGTTGCGTCGTCGGGGGTTCGGGGCAGTTGCATGGTGGGGCGTCCTGTCGTCCAAGCGTAGCGGAGCACATCGGCCGCCGCCTTCCCTGCAAGACGCGCGAGGCCGAGGATTTGTGACAACGACGGTCCCTTGACCTTTCGCAAGCCGGCGTTTCCGCATCGATTGATGCACCGCAACACGCCATCAGCGCAGGCGCATTGGAATTCATTCCGAGGACCTCTCCCTCAGCAGACGACAGACAGACCATGAACACTCGAAGCACTTTCACCGCCGCCGCCCTCGTGGCAGCCACCCTCGCCGCGCCGCTTTGCGCACAAGCCCAGGACGGCCCCTTCCTCGTGCGCCTGCGCGCCGTCAACCTCGACAGCGCCAACAAGGACAGCACCGGCCTCGACCTCAGCGTCAACAACAAGGTGATCCCCGAGCTCGACCTGAGCTACTTCTTCACGCCGCAGATCGCCGCCGAGCTCATCCTCACCTACCCGCAGAAGCACACGCTGAAGTCCGGGGGCACCGAGATCGGCTCGCTCAAGCACCTGCCGCCGACCCTCACCGTGCAGTACCACTTCACGCAACTCGGCGCCTTCAAGCCCTACCTTGGCGCCGGCATGAACTACACCCGATTCTCGGCCGTGAAGCTTCCGGCAGGCGTGGACATCGAGCGCAACAGCTTCGGCCTCGCCGTGCAGGCGGGCCTCGACTACGCCGTGGCGAAGAACGTCTACCTCAACCTCGACGTCAAGAAGGTGCAGATCCGCACCGATGTCAGCTCGGGCGGCTCGAAGATCGGCACCTTCAAGGTCGACCCGCTGCTGGTCGGCGTGGGCGTGGGCTACCGCTTCTAGGCGCACACCCCCGTTCCCGCAGGCGAAGCGGGGACCTGAGATCATCGGGGCCTGTCCTGTCCCTTCGGCCACGCCCCGCCTTGATCCCATCCCCCGCTCCCAACCCCGCGCTGCACACCCTCGCCAACGGCCTGCGCATCGTCGCCATCCCCATGCCCTGGCGGCAGACGGTGAGCCTGAGCGTCTTCGTGCGCACCGGCAGCCTGCACGAGACACGGCTGCAAAACGGCATCAGCCACGTGGTCGAACACATGGCCTTCAAGGGCACGCAAAGCCGCGACTGCCAGCGCATCAACCTCGACGCCGAGCGCCTGGGCGCCGAGGTCAACGCGCACACCGACAAGGACCACACCGCCTTCCACATCGAGGGCCTGCCGCGCGACCTGCCGGTGTTCATCGAGCAGATCGCCGACATCGTGCGCCACAGCACCTTCCCGGCCGAGGAGCTGGAGCGCGAGCGCCAGGTGATCCAGCACGAGTTCACCGAGTTCGAGGAGGACCCGGTCAACATCGCCTTCGACCTCTTCGACAAGGCCTGCTACGGTGACCAGCACGCGGCGGGCCGCCCGGTGATCGGCAACCGCGCCAACATCAAGCGATTCACGCGCGACGACCTGCTGGCGTACGTGCAGCAGCAATACACCGCCTGCAACGTGGTCGTGGCCGCCGCCGGCCCGGTGGACGAGGCTGCGCTCATCGCCGCCACCGAACGCGCCTTCGGCGACATGCCGCGCGGCGAGCCCAACACCGTGCCGGCACCCGAGTGGCATGGCGGCGTGAAGTTGCGGCGCCTGTCGGGCAGCGCGCAGTGCCAGATCGTGATGGGCTTCGAGGCGCCGCCACTGGCCGACGACACGCACATCGCCTGGATCGCCGCCGCCGCGCTGCTCGGCGAAGGCATGAGCTCGCCGCTGCTGGACGAGATCCGCGAGCGGCGCGGCCTCGCCTACCAGGTGGGCTGCTCGGCCGACGTGTTGCCGCTCGCCAGCCAGTTCGTGATCGATGGTGCGACCGAGCCGCAGCAGGGCGAGGCCTTCATCACCGAGGTGGCGAAGCTGCTGCGCCAGCACGCCGACGCGCCCGACCCGGCCGGCCTGGAACGGGCGCGCAACCAGATCAGCGTGCGGGCGCTGCGGGCGCTCGAGCAGCCGGCCAAGCGCATGGAAGTGGCGGCGCAGGAGCTCTTCACCTTCGGCCGCCTGCGTGAGCCGGGCGAGTGGCTCGCACGCTTGCAGGCCGTCGATGCCGCACAGGTGCAGCGGGTCTTCCAGCACATGCTGGCCAGCCGCGCGGCGGTGGGACTGGCGGGCAGCGTGCCGGCGAAGCTGAAGGAGCGCGCGGCCGAGCTGTACTCGGTCTGAATCAGGTCGGCGTGAGCAACGCCGTGCGCCCTGCGCGGTGCTCGGCCCGCGCCGCACTCGGCGGGTGGCCGATGATGCGTTTGAAGGCGCGGCTGAACGAGGCCTCGGAGTCGTAGCCCAGCCGCTCGGCCGCTGTGGCCACACGCATGCCTTCCTGCGCGATCCAGCGCCGCGCCTGGAACATCTTCAGCTTCGCCACATAACGCGCCGGCGTTTCGCCGACGGTGGTGGTGAAGGCTTCGGCAAACCGGGAGCGGGACGCACCCATCAAAGCCGCGAGCTCATGCACCGGCCAGTCGCGCTCGGGCTGCGCATGCACGGCAGCCAGCACCTTGCCGATCGATGGGCAGCGCACCGCGGCGATCCAGCCGCTGGCGTCGCTGCACGCGCACTCCACCCACGCGCGGATGATGCTCGCGGCCAGCACGTCGGCCAGGCGCGCGAGGATGCCGCAGGCGCCGATGCGGTCCATCGCCACTTCGCGCTCCATCGCGTCGAGCAGCGCGGGCACGGCCGGGTCGCGTTGGGCCAGCTCACCGGCCCGCATCACGGGCGGCATCATCGCCACGAGCGGGTGCAGCGGGTCGAGGTTGAAGCGCAGCGCGCCGCAGAACATCACGTCGGGCTTCGAGCTCTCTTCACCCGCCACGTCATCGCGCACGAGGTAGAGGTTGTCGGCCACCTTGCGCCGGTTCATCGTGTCGATGTCGACCGGCGGCACCTCGGGCGAGCTGGCGAGCACATGGGCGCTGCCGCGCGGCAGCAGCACCGCGTCGCCCGGGTTCAGCGGCAGCCAGTCGGTGGTCGGCGTGCGCAGCCAGCAGGCCCCGCCCGAAACGAAGTGGAAACGCGCCGAGCGCTGGGCCGGGAAGCTGATGGCCCACGGGCCGTGCAGCACGCAGCGGCCGTACTCGACGCCTTCGAGCCGCAGGTTGAGCAGGATCTCGGTGAGCGCGTCCGGCACGCCTGGAATCTCAGGGTCGGCGGACGGCAGGGGCCTGGACGAATGAGCAAGCATTTCGGCATTTCTGACATGGAAACGCCGGAATGCTACGCCTAAGCTGGCTGCTCGTCATTCCAACTTTCGTGAGCCAATGTCCGCCACCTGCCCCGATTGCGTCGCCATTGCCGGCGATCCCCCCGCTTCCGCCACGTCTTCCGATGCTCACTGGCCGGCCATCGGCGCCTTGGGCCTGGGCGTCTTCGGCCTGGTCACCGCCGAGTTCCTGCCGGCCAGCCTGCTCACGGCGATGGCCGCCGACCTTCACGTGAGCGACGGCGCCGCCGGCCAGGCCGTGACGGCGACCGCACTGGTCGGCGCAGTCGCCGCCCCGTCGATCCCGCTGCTCACGCGCCGCTTCGACCGCAAGCACGTGATGCTCGCGCTGACGGTACTGCTGGTGCTGTCGAACCTGATCGCGGCGACGGCGAACAGCCTGGCCACCCTGCTCGTCGCGCGCGTGATGCTGGGCGTGGCGCTCGGCGGTTTCTGGTCGATGGCCGCGGCGCTCGCGATGCGGCTCGTGCCCGAGCCGCTCTTCGCCCGCGCGATGTCGGTCATCCTCACCGGCGTGTCGGTCGCGACCGTCTGCGCTGCCCCTATCGGCGCGTGGATGGGCGACCTGTGGGGGTGGCGCAGCGCCTTCGTCGCCGCCGGTGTGGTGAGCGTCCTCACGCTCGTGGCCCAGCTCGTCACGATGCCCGCCCTGCCCCCGCGCGACAACCCGAGCCTGCGCGTGCTCGGCGAACTGCTCACGCGGCCCAGCGTGCGCGTGGCGCTGCTCGCGGTGCTGCTCGTGATCTCGGGCCACTTCGCCGGCTTCACCTACATCCGTCCGTTGATGGAACAGGTGACGCATCTGCCGGTGAGTGCGATCACGGCCATCCTGCTCGGCTACGGCGTGGGCGGCTTCTTTGGCAACTTCGCCGGCGGCTACCTCGCGGGGCGCAGCGAGCGACATGCCATCGTGGCCGGTGGCGCGCTGATCGTGGTGCTGGCCGCGAGCCTCTTGATCGCCGGCCACTCGGCCACGGTCACCGCCATCGCGGTCGCGTTGTGGGGCTTCGCGTTCGGCGCCTTCCCGGTCGGATTCCAGACCTGGATCGTGCGCGCCGCACCCGACCAGGCCGAAGGCGCGGGTGGCCTGCTCGTCGCGGCGTTCCAGATCGCCATCGCGAGCGGTGCGATCGGCGGCGGCCTGCTGGTCGACCACGTCGGCGCGCTCGGCGGCCCAGGCTTCGCGGTCGCGGCCATCACGCTCGGCACGCTGCTCACGCTTCGGCACGGCCCGCGGCCGGTGCGCGCTTGACAACGAAGGAAATCACCATGACCACGCTCAATCGCCGCATCGTGCTCGCTGCCCGGCCGAAAGGCCGGCCTCAGGCGAGCGACTTCCGCCTGGAAACACAACCGGTGCCCACGCCCGCCGAAGGCCAGGTGCTGCTGCGCACGCTGTGGCTCTCGCTCGACCCATACATGCGCAACCTGATGGACGAGATCGGCCCCGGCTACGCACCCTCGATCAAGATCGGCGCGCCGATGGTCGGCGGCACGGTGAGCCGCGTGATCGGCTCGCGCCACCCGCAGTTCCGCGAAGGCCAGCTCGTACTCGCCAATGCCGGCTGGCAGGACCATGCGCTCAGCGATGGCAGCGACCTGCAATCGATCGACGATCTCGCGCAGCCCTCGCACGCCCTCGGCGGCCTGGGCATGCCGGGTTTCACCGCCCATGTGGGCCTGCTCGACATCGGCCAGCCCCGCCCCGGCGAAACGGTGGTCGTGGCAGCGGCCACCGGCGCGGTCGGTTCGATGGTCGGCCAGATCGCGAAGCTGAAAGGCGCGCGTGTCGTCGGCATCGCGGGCGGCGCCGAGAAGGTGCGCCACGCGGTGGAGGTGCTCGGCTTCGACGCCTGCCTCGACCGCCGCGACCCGCGCCTCGCCGCCCACCTCGCCGAGGCCTGCCCCAAGGGCATCGACGTCTACTTCGAGAACGTCGGCGGCGAGGTGCTCGACGCGGTGCTGCCGCTGCTCAACGTCAACGCACGCATCCCGGTGTGCGGCTTCGTCGCGCACTACAACGACGATGGCGCGTCGGCGTCAGCCGACCGGCGCGCCCGGCTGCTGGCCACCGTGCTGCAGAAGCGCGTGCGCATGCAGGGCTTCATCATCCTCGACCACGATGGCGAGCGCTTCGACGCCTTCCAGCGAGAGATGCGCGAGTGGGTCGCGAGCGGCCGCGTCAAGCTGCACGAAGCGCGAGTCGAGGGACTGGAGAACGCGCCCGCCGCCCTGATCGATCTGCTCGATGGGCGCCACCTCGGCAAGCCGGTCGTGCGGGTTGCCGAGGCCTGAGCTCAGATCCGCGTCTCGCCACCAAGCTGCTGGCGCAGGCGCTCTTCCTGGGCCTGCAGTTCGGGCGTGAAGGCCTCGCCGAAATCGGCGGCCTCGAAGAACGGCCGGATCTCGATCTCGGAGTCGCTCTCCATCGGGTTGGGGCAGCGCTTGACCCAGGCCACCGCCTCGTCCATGTCCTTCACCTCCCACACCCAGTAGCCGGCGATCAGCTCCTTGGTCTCGGCGAAGGGGCCGTCGATCACCGAACGCTCCTGGCCCGAGAAACGCACGCGCTTGCCGCGCGAGCTCGGGTGCAGGCCGTCGCCGCCTTTCATGATGCCGGCCTTGACCAGCTCTTCGTTGTAGGCGCCCATCGCGGCGAGCAGTTCGGTGCTCGGCATCTTGCCGGCTTCGGACTCGGGGCTGGCCTTCACGATCACCATCACACGCATGTCGTTCTCCTGTGAGTAGGTTGAGCGAGCCCGGCTGCATTGAAAGAGGGTGGGCTCTGATCACACGACGCACGGGCCGGTACAGGATCGACACGCGCGGCGAAAATGTTTCAACTGGCGATCTCGTCGTATCCCCTGCCGGTGAATTCGACCAGGCAGAAGCCGTTGCCGTACGGGTCGCACAACAGCGCGAGCTTGCCCCAGGCGGCCACCTGCACCGGCTTTTCCTGCAGGGCCCCGGCAGCCAGCGCCTGCCGCACGGCGGCCGCGATGTCGGGCACCACGATGTCGAGGTGGACCGGGCACCAGTGGCGGTGGTAGCTGCGCACCTGCGTGCCGCCCGGCACCGGCGAACTGCCCGCGGGCTTTTGCAGCAGATAGATCGGAACGGGCGCGCCGAGCAGTTCCAGCACCTCGCCGCCCAGGCGGCGGCCCGGCCGCAACCCGAACGCGTGGCAATAGAAGGCTTCGGCGCGCGCCAGGTCGGGCACGTCGATGTTGACCAGCATGTCCATGGGCACCTCCGGGCGGGAATGGAGCACGCCGCGTTCCGCCGCTGCCGCAGCGCCGTGCGTGCCCTCAGCTCAGGCGCCGGGCCGCTGCCACATCACGCCTTCTTCGGTCAGCATCACGTCGACCGTCAGGTCGTCGGGCTCGGCCCGCAGCAGCGGCAGGAAGCCGTGCGCGTAACCCACGCCGATGGTGAGCGGGCGCGGGCTCAGGCTGTCGAGGGTGCGGTCGTAGAAGCCGCCGCCGTAGCCCAGGCGCACGCCGCCGGGGCCGTAGCCCACGCAGGGCAGCACCAGGAGGCCAGGGCGGAACTCGTCGGTGCCCTTGGGCTTGGGGATGTCGTGCGCGTCGAGCTCCATCTCGCAGCCGGGGAACCAGACGTGGAAGCGCAACTCGCCGGTGGCCTTGTCGGTCACGGGCAGGCCGATGCGGCGCGGCGAACCTTCGGGGCCGCCCTCGCTCCAGCGGTAGAGCGCCGGCAGCGGGTCGAACTCGCCCTTGATGGGCCAGTAGGCGCCGATGGTGGATTCCCGGCGGCTCACGAGCCACGCGCGCAGCACCTGCTGCAGTTGCACGGCGCGCTCGAGGCGGTCGGGCAGCGCCTGGCGGGCGGCGATGAGCTTGGCGCGCAGCGCGCGGCGGTCTTCGGGGGTCATGCGCAATCTCCGGAACCTTGGGGCCGACGAGGCCGCCGGCATTGTGCAGGAGCCGCCCACAGCAGGCCCTCGATCACGCCCGGAACTGACGTTGCGCAAACGACCACGCGAGGCGCGACGCATCGGGCCCGCGCGGGTCGCTGTAGGGCTTGCGCGCGGCACCGCCGCTCCACGCATGGCCGAGCGCGTCGACTTCCACCAGCCGCGCCACGGTGCGACCCCGGTGCGCGTAGTCGGTCACCGTCATGGCATGGCGCTGGCCACGCTGCACGCGTTTCGCCTCGGCCGCGGTCGCCCCGGCCGCATCCGCCCACAGGCTGGCGGTGGCCTGGGCATTGCGCGTGGCGACCACGCGGTCGTGCGAGCCATGGATCACCATCAAGGAGGGCAGCTGCTGCGTGCTCGACAGAGGCGTGAGCATCTGGACGCCGCGCATGGCGCGCATGGCCGAGGCACTGCTGTCGGCAGAGCCGGGCGCCACGCCGGAGTGCATCACCACCGCCTTGAAGCGCGCCGGGTGACGGCTGGCCAGCAGCGCGGCCATGCTCGCGCCGGCCGAGAGCCCGACCAGCGCCACGCGCGTCGCGTCGGCCGGGTAGAACAGCGCCACCTGGTCGATGGCCTTGAGGATCAGCGAGGCCTCGTGGTGCGCACGGCCGGAGCGGGTGTCAAACCAGTTCCAGCAGCCTTGCGGATTGGCGACGCGGTCCTGCTCGGGGTAGAGCACGAGAAAGCGCTCCTTGTCGGCCAGCCGGTTCATGCGCGTGCTGAGCGCGAAGCTGCGCGCGTCCTGCCCGCAGCCGTGCAGCATGACCATCAGCGGCACCCGCTCGGCGTAGTGCAGGCCTGCGGGTCGGTAGACATGGAAGCGCAACAGGCCGGTAAGACCCATCGCCACGCCGGGCAACCAGTCTCCCGTGCCCGGAGGTGGCTTGCGCTTGTCGGCCGCCGCCTTCGTCACTTGGCCGAGCTGCTGCCGGCCGTGCTGCAGGCTCGCGCGCGTCCACGCCGAGACGCTGCGCTCGAACGACTTGGCCCAGGCGCTCGCCAGCGTGCGTCGGGCCATGGGCCTCCTTCACGCGATGCGATGCGCCTGCCGTCGGTTCAGACGCGTCAGTTGACGGTGTCCTTGGCCGCGTCCTTCGCGTTTTCGCCGTGATGCTTGGCCTTGGCCTTGTGGCCCTTCGCCTTGGCCTTGTGCAGCGTCTTCTCGGGCTGGTCGGACACGGCGGCCTTGGCGTTCTCGGCGCCCTGCTTGGCCGTCTCGGCGGTGGCCTTGGCGCCTTCCTTCACGGCCGTGCCGGCCTGGGCGAAGGCGGTGCCCGCGACGAAGAGCGCAGTCAGGGCGACGGTGAGTTGCTTTTTCATGGGATTCTCCTGAGGGCTTGAGGGCGAGGTCACCATGACCTGCGCTTCCACAACCGTGGATGCTGCCTGTTGCAGTGCGGCATGGCCGTCAGCCGACCGAGCCGCGCGCTGTAGGACGGCACCGCAAGCCGTTCAAGCCGGCGCGAGCAGGCGCTGCACCAGCCGACGCGCCAGCGGCGCGACAAAGAGCACGATGGGAAAGGCGATCAGCCATGCGGTGAGCCACGCGCCGATCCACAGGCCTGCAAAACCTTCGACGAAGCCGACAGTGCGGGCGGTGGAGATGCCCGCCACCACGAACGACATCAGGCCCGAGAGCACGAGGCCGAAGAGATAGGGTTCGAATTTCCTGGGAATCATGGCAAGGTCCTTTCGATCAAGAGGGCAGAGACAAACAGGCCCACGCCGAACACGGTGTGGGTGGCAAGACTCTTCAGGCAATTCGCAAGCGGCGTGGCCGTCTTCGACGACGCGATGCCCGCGCCCATCGACGGCTGCATGACGAAGAGCGGCACGGCCACGGTGCACGCCCCGAACACAAGCGCCGGGAGAAGCGCGGGCTGGTGCAGCCAGGTGGTGCCACACAGCGCCACCAGCAGCGCGGCGAACACGAGGCCCACGCCGTAGTGCACCCACCACCCGAGGGCGGCCTCGTGCGGCACCGGCGCAGACTTCGCGATCGCCTCGTGCGACCAGCGCCCCTGCGCCAGATGGCCGGCCCAGCGGCCGATGAGCGCCATGTCGAGCGAGCGCACCTTCAGCCGCCTGAGCAGCGCAAGCCAGAGGTCCATCAGCGCGGTCGCGCCGGCCCCGACGAGCACGATGCGAGCGGCGTCTTGCAGCAGAGGGTTCATGGTGGTCCTTCCAGTTGACTTCGTGATCCGATGAAGGCACTGTAGAAGTTCAAGTCAACTTGAAGTCAAGAGGTTCTTGCATGGACATCGCCGAAGTCGCGAAACGCTCCGGTGTGCCGGCCTCGGCGCTGCGCTTCTACGAAGAAAAGGGGCTGATCGCCTCCACCGGCCGGCAGGGCCTGCGGCGCACCTTTGCGCCCACGGTGCTCGACCAGCTCGCGCTCATCGCGCTCGGCCAGGCCGCGGGCTTCTCGCTCGACGAGATCGGGGCGATGTTTTCCGCCGATGGCCGGCCCAACATCAA
This sequence comes from Rhizobacter sp., assembly GCA_036402415.1. GTDB lineage: Bacteria > Pseudomonadota > Gammaproteobacteria > Burkholderiales > Burkholderiaceae_C > Rhizobacter. Next base: position 11,327 of record DASWSY010000075.1, read on the forward strand.
CCGCAAGATGCTCGACGCCAAGGCCGACGAGCTCGACGCCACGATCAAGCGACTCAAGGCCATGAGCCACGGCCTGCGGCACGCCGCGGTGTGCCCGGCCCCCAGCCATGCCGAATGCCCCACCTTCCGGCGGCTGCTGCGCGTGGCTGCGGCAGGAGCATCGGACAAGCGGCAGAAGCGGGCCCGCACCTAAACTTGGTGGCATGAACCTCAACATCGTCGTCTACTCCAAGTCGGCCTGCCCGCAATGCGACCAGGCCAAGATGCTGCTCAAGACCAAGTCGATCGACTTCAAGGAAGTGAAGATCGATGACGAAGCCGAGCGCCTGGCCTTCTTCGAGAAGTGCGGGCCTTCGGTGCGCCAGATGCCGCAGATCTTCATCAACGACCAGCGTGTGGGCGGCCTCGCCGGACTGCAGGCAGCGTTGGTGCAGCTGGGGCGCTGACGAGCCCCTCGGTCCGTCGCCCACACGATGCGGCTCGACCCTTACCTCTCGTTCGCCGGCTACGCGTTTTCGCTGCAGCGCGACGACGTGCTCAAGCAGCGGGGCACACCCCTTCACGCGCAGCGCAACGAGATCGGCCTGAACGAGCTGGACTACGGCGACGTGGTGCTGCGCTTCCAGGACGGCGGCCGCCTGGAAGAGATCACCGTCGCCACGCCGGTGCTGCACCTGGGCACGGTGGCCATCCCGTTCGAGAACCTGGAGCCCTTCGTCACGCAGCAGGACGCGCAGGCGTTCTGGCGCTTCCGCTTTCTCGTGAGCCCGGCGCTCGGCCTCGCGTTCGACCCGAGCCAGCCCGCGTGGGTGACGGCGCTGGCCCGGCATTGCCTCCCACAATGGGAAGCACTGTGACGCGCTCCCCTTCCCGCCTCAGCGCGGCTGGGGCAAGTGCGTGGACACGCCTCAGCGCGCGAGTCGCGCGTCATTGCATCGGCGACACCGCGTAGTGCAAAGCCACGATCTCCGACCCGGGCAAGCGACGCTGGCCGAGCAAGCTCATGCGCTGGGCGAGGTTGGCCGCATCGCCCGGCGCGAACACCGGCACCCCCGCGCCCAGCACCACGTTGCCCACCAGCAGGTGCAGCTCGTCGACCAGGCCAGCGGCGAAGAGGTCTTGCCAGACTTTCGTGCTGCCGTAGATCAGCAGGTCGTGCCCGTCGCCGGCCTTGAGCGCGCGCACGCGTGCCCGCGACGCGGCGCGGCCCACCACCTCGGTGTCGGGCCAGGGGGCGCCGGGGCCGGGCACCAGGCTGTCGCTGACGACGAGCTTGCCGGCCGCGTGCACGAGCGCGGCGATCTCGCGCTGCACCGGCTCGGCATCGGCATCGCGTGCCACCTGCGGCCAGTAGCCCTCGAACATGCCGAAGGTGGTG
>DASWSY010000076.1:0-5208 GCA_036402415.1 Rhizobacter sp.
GCCACTCGTCGGCCTGCAGCGGCGCAAAGCGCGGGTCGTGGAAGGCGGCGGCGACCGCGTTGGCGCGCACGTCGTCGGCGAGCGCGCGGGTGGCGTCGAGCCGGCCGATGCAGCCGCGCAACTCGCCCTGCGCGTCGTGCAGGGTCACGAAGGTGGCGCCGGGCCGGGCGAGCGCGGCGGGCTCGGGCGCCGACGGCCGCGGCGCGTCCACGCCCAGCGCCTCGGCGATGGCGCGGCGGGCGAGCGTGACGAGGGCGGTGCCCAAGGGGTCGAGGTTGCGCTCGGCCGCGCCGGGCAGGTCGAAGGCCACGGCACCGTAGCCCACCACCCGGTCGCGACCGGCCGAGCCGGCCTTCGCGTCGCCCGAGTTGCGCACGCCCAGCAGGCGCGGCACCAGGCCCTTCTCGCGCGCCAGCCGCAGGGCGCCGTTGAGCGGCGCGGCGCCGCAGGCCTCGTCGCCGTCGAGGTCGGTGGCGAAGTGCAGGATGCGCTGAACCGTCGCGCCGTCGCGCGACTGCGCCTGCGCATACGGCAGGTAGTGCGACAGGTCGGAGCTCACGACGATGAGCGTCTCGTCGTCGCCCCACAGGCGGTCGAGCACCTCGGCCACCTCGCCGGGGCTCGCGTCGCCCACGGCCAGCGGCACGAGCGAGAAGCCCTCGCCCAGCGCCTGCTGCAGGAAGGGAAGCTGCACCTCCAGCGCATGTTCCATCGCATGCGGCCGGTCGGCACTCTGCACCTGCGGCAGGTCGCGCAGCGCGTCGAGCGCGGCGCGGTCGAGCGGCACGCGGCCGAGGGGCGTCTCGAAGGCGTCGACCGTCGGCGCGGCCAGGCCCCGCACCGGCACGCGGTGCACCGGCCCGAGCAGCACCACGCGCTCGATGCGCCCACGCCAGGGCGCGATCTCGGCGTAGCCCAGCGCCGCCACGTCGCCCGAGTAGACATACCCCGCATGCGGCACGACCAGCAGCTTGGGCGGGCGCGGCGCGGCCGCCGGCACGCCGGCCTGCGCCAGGTGCGCGGCCAGTGCCGCGCGCAGGGCCTGGGGGTTGCCGGGATAGAAGCTGCCGGCGACGGCAGCAGGTCGGATGGTGGTCATGGCGTCTTCCTTGAACCCCGCAACTGGGGCCATTGCGCCCACGATCAACCCGACGCAGCCGGCGTGCAAACGGTAACCCTGGGCCCCGCGCGGTCAGGACGGCTTGAGGGTAAAGTCGCTCTAAATGTGCAGAATGCACATTTACAGAACAATCCCTGCCAGGAGAACGCGCATGAAGCACTGGACCCGTCATCTACGCGTCGCCGCCGTGGCGCTCGTGGCTTCCTTCATCGGTGCGTGCGGCGGAGGCACCGACAGCGGCGGCACCGGCGCGGGCACCGGCACGCTGCGCGTGGCCCTCACCGACGCACCGGCCTGCGGATACGACCATGTGTACGTGACCGTCGAGCGGGTGCGGGTGCACCAGAGCAGCACGGCCGCCGACGCAGACGCCGGCTGGGCCGAAGTGGTGCTGCCGGTGCCGCTGCGAGTCGACCTGCTGGGGCTGACCAACGGGGTGCTGCAGGAACTCGGCCAGACGCCCCTGCCGGCCGGCCGCTACACCCAGCTGCGCCTGGTGCTGGCCCCGAACGGCCCCGGCAACGCCATGCCGATCGCCAACGCCATCCGCCTGAGCGGCGCCAGCGAGGACACCCCGCTCGTCACGCCCAGCGGCCAGCAGAGCGGCCTGAAGATGAACGTGAACATCGACGTCGCCGCCAACCAGATGGTCGACGCGGTGCTCGACTTCGACGCCTGCAAGTCCATCGTGCGCGCCGGCAACTCGGGGCGCTACCTGCTCAAGCCGGTGATCCGCGTCATCCCGCGCTACGTCTCCGGCGTGCTGGGCTACGTGGACGTGTCGCTGGTCGGCCCGGACACCTCGGTCTCGCTGCAACAGGGCGGCGTGGTGATCCGCGCGACCGTGCCAGACGCCGCCGGCCGCTTCCTCCTGCAGCCCGTCGCCCCCGGCACCTACGACCTGGTGCTGAGTGCGCCGGGGCGCGTCACGACCGTGATCACCGGCGTGCCCGTCACGGCCGACACGGTGCTGAGCCTGAACAGCGCCGCCGCGGCACTGGTGGCGGCCAACTCGCCGAACGGCGTGGTGAACGGGGCCATCACCGTCGCGCCTGCCGGCCCGCTCGATGCCAACGTGCGCGCCCTGCAAGCCACGGGCGACGCCACCGTCGAAGTTGCCAGCACACTGGCCGATGAGAGCACCGGCCTCTACAGCCTCTCGCTGCCGACTGCAGCACCCCTGGTGACGAGCTACGCAGTGCCGCTGCCGCCCGGCGTCCCCGCCAGCGCCGCCGCCGGCCGCTACACCCTGCAAGCCACGCTGGGCGGCGTGACGAAGGCGACGGCGGCACCGGTCACCGTGTCGGCCAGCGCCCCGGTGGTGATGGGTTTCTCGTTCCCGTAGCCGCCGCCTGCACGGGATACTCGTGGCTATGAGCCATGACCGTCCCGTGCATTTCATCAACCTGCAGGCCACCCACCTGCCGATGCTGCGTGAGTGGCTGGCGCGGCCCCACGTCGCGCGCTGGTGGCAGCCGCTGCCGAGCATCGACGAGCTGCATGCCGACTACATCGCCCCGCGCGACCAGCCCGGCGCCACGCGCGCGTTCATCGCCTGCCAGGCCCACGAGCCCATCGGCTTCATCCAGGGCTACACGGTGATGGGCTCCGGCGGCGGCTGGTGGGAAGACGAGACCGACCCCGGCGCACGCGGCATCGACCAGTTCCTCTGCGACGAACACCGCCTGGGCCAGGGCCTGGGCCGGCAGATGATCCGCGCCTTCGTCGCCCAGCTCTTCGCCGACCCGGCCGTCACCGTGGTGCAGACCGATCCGTCGCCCGACAACGCGCGCGCCATCCGCTGCTACCGCGCCGCCGGCTTCGCCGACGTGGGCGAGGTGATGACACCCGACGGCCCGGCGCTGCTGATGCGCTGGCCCCGCTCATCAAGCTAGGGACGCGAGGAGGACGTCGCGCCGGCACAATTCCGGCATGGCTGCTCTCCGGCAGGACGTCCGCTTCTGCACCGCGCCCGACGGCACGCGCATCGCCGTGGCCTCCGTCGGCTCGGGCCCGCCGCTCGTGCGCGCCTCGCACTGGCTCAGCCACGTCGAGCACGACCTCGCAAGCCCGGTGTGGCGGCCCTGGCTCGCCGAACTCTCGCGCCACCACAGCTACCACCGCTACGACCAGCGCGGCTGCGGCCTGTCGGACCGCGCCTTTGCCGGCCTCTCGCTCGACGTCTGGGTGAGCGACCTGGAAGCGGTGGTCGACCACCTCGGGCTGGAACGCTTCCCGCTGATCGGCATGTCGCAAGGCGGCGCGGTGGCCATCGCCTATGCGCAGCGCCACCCCGAGCGCGTGGCGTGCCTGGTGCTGGTGGGGGCCTATGCTCAGGGCGTGCTCAGGCGCGAGGGCGCCGACGCCGTGCGCCTCGAAGCCGAGACCATGGTCAACATGATGCGGGTCGGCTGGGGCAGCGACAACGATGCCTTCCGCCAGGTCTTCACCAACCAGTTCATCCCGCGCGGCACGCCGGAGCAGCTGCGCTGGTGGACCGACCTGCAGCGCCGCACCGCCAGCCCCGAGGGCGCGGCGCGCACGCTCGAGGCCTTCCACCAGGTCGACGTGGTCGCGCAGGCCGCGGCGCTCGACGTGCCCACGCTCGTGATGCACGCGCGAGGCGACGCACGGGTGCCTTTCGACCAGGGTCGCCGGCTGGCCGCGCTCATCCGCGGCGCCCGCTTCGTCGCGCTCGACTCCGACAACCACGTGCTGCTGGAAGGCGAGCCGGCCTGGCCGGTGTTCCTCGACGCCCTGCGCGGCTTCCTCACCGAGCACGGCGCGACGGCCGCGCACGAGGCGGGGCTGACGGCGGCCGAGGCGGCGGTGCTGGAGCTGCTGGCGCGCGGCCTGTCGAACCAGGCCATCGCCGCCCAGCTCGGCAAGACCGAGAAGACGGTGCGCAACCAGCTCTCGGTGATCTTCGACAAGCTGGGCGTGAAGAGCCGCGCCGAAGCCATCGTGCACGCCCTGCGGCATCCCTGATGTGCGGGGCGTGGGACATACGGCCCACACGCTGCGCCCCCGCCCGGCCCGCCACCGGCACGAAACGGGACGATCGCCTCATGCCCGGGCGCCGGCTTCGCCCGACGATGGCCGCCACGTCATGTGACGCATCGACCATCAGGAGGCACCATGCAGACCGACACCCCCACCCCGCTCGACCCGCGCTACGCCAGGACCATCGAGGCCTCGAAGAAAGTGCGCTGGGACATCGAACGCGACGTCATTCGCGGCCGCCGTTTCGACCTGTCGCAGAAGTTCCTGCCCGACGGCCTGTCGATGGCCGGTGAACTGGCCGACGTGCTCGACGCCGCGCAACTGCGCTTCTTCGGCCAGGTGCAGGGCCGCACCTACGCCAACATGTTCGGGCTCGTGGAGCGCTTCATCTGCGCCAAGGTGCTGGAACTCAGCCGTGAGCACTGGCTGGGCGACCAGACCGCGCTGGAGGCGCTGGTGCGCTTCAGCGACGAGGAGCTCAAGCACCAGGCGCTCTTCCGCCGCGTCGAAGGCCTGGTGGCCGAGGGCATGCCCGCGGGCTACGAGTTCGCCGTCACGCCCAACGACGTGGCGAGCTTCGTGCTCGGCAAGGGAAGCTGGGCCGTGCTCGCGCTCATCTGCCACATCGAGCTCTTCTCGCAGGCGCACTACCGGCAGAGCATCGACCCGGCGGAGGGGCTGTCCGAGCTCTTCAAGGACATCTTCCTCTTCCACTGGAAGGAGGAATCGCAGCACGCCATCCTCGACGAGCTGGAGTGGGCGCGCGAAGACGCGAAGCTCGCCTCGGACGCCGCGCGCGACACCGCGGTGGGCGAACTGATCGAGCTCGTCGGCGGCGTCGACGGCATCCTGCAGGCCCAGGCCCAGGCCGACACGCGCTACTTCCTGCGGGCGATGAAGCTCGCCGAGCAGGGGCCGGTGGCCGAGCGCGTGGCGGCCACCCTGCTCAAGGCCTACCGCTGGCAGTACATCGTCTCGGGCGCACTGCACCCGCACTTCCAGAAGGTGCTGGGGTCGCTCGTGAACGAGGCGCAGATGGGGCGCATCCAGGCCGCGCTCGCGCCGCTGTCGTATGCGGTGCCCGC
>DASWSY010000077.1:0-7941 GCA_036402415.1 Rhizobacter sp.
CGCTGGCAGCGGCGGACAGCGCGCTGTACGCCGCCAAGAACCGCGGACGCAACCGGGTCGAAACCGCCTAGGCTGCATCCGCGTGCCTGCTTACTCGACGGCCTTGACCATCGACTCCAGCACCTTCTTCGCGTCGCCGAATACCATCATCGTGTTGGGCTGGTAGAACAGGTCGTTGTCCAGGCCCGCATAACCCGACGCCATCGAGCGCTTGTTGACGATGATGCTCTTGGCCTTGTACGCCTCCAGGATCGGCATGCCGGCGATCGGCGACTTGGGATCCTTGGCCGCCGGGTTGACCACGTCGTTGGCGCCCAGGATCAGCACCACGTCGGTCTGGCCGAATTCGCCGTTGATGTCCTCCATCTCGAACACCTGGTCGTACGGCACCTCGGCTTCGGCCAGCAGCACGTTCATGTGGCCGGGCATGCGGCCGGCCACCGGGTGGATGGCGTACTTCACCGTCACGCCCTTTTCGGTCAGCTTGGCGGCCAGCTCCTTCACCGCGTGCTGGGCGCGGGCGACGGCCAGGCCGTAGCCCGGCACGATCACCACCGTCTCGGCGTTGCCGAGCACGAAGGCCGCGTCGTCGGCGCTGCCGGTCTTCACGTTGCGCTGCGCTTGAGCGCCGCCGGTGGCCGCGGTGGCGTCACCGCCGAAGCCGCCGAGGATCACGTTGAAGAACGAGCGGTTCATCGCCTTGCACATGATGTAGCTCAGGATCGCGCCCGAGCTGCCCACCAGACTGCCTGCAATGATCAGCATGCTGTTGTTGAGCGAGAAGCCGATGCCCGCGGCGGCCCAGCCCGAGTAGCTGTTGAGCATGGACACCACCACCGGCATGTCGGCGCCGCCGATCGGAATGATGATCAGCACGCCCAGCACGAAGGCGATCGCGAGCAGCAGCCAGAAGTCGATGCGCGCTTCGCTCACCGTGTAGCCGACGATGAAGAAGAGCGCGGCCAGGCCGAGCACCAGGTTCAGGATGTGCTGGCCCTTGAAGACGACCGGCGCGCCCTGGAACAGGCGGAACTTGTACTTGCCCGAGAGCTTGCCGAAGGCGATCACCGAGCCGCTGAAGGTGATGGCGCCGATGGCCGCACCCAGCGCCAGCTCGAGGCGGTTGCCGTGCGGGATGGCGCCGCCCTTGGCGGTGATGCCGAAGGCCCACGGCTCGACTGCGGCGGCCACCGCGATGAACACCGCCGCCAGGCCGATCATGCTGTGCATGAAGGCCACGAGCTCGGGCATCTTGGTCATCTCGACCCGCTTGGCCATGATCGTGCCGGCCGTGCCGCCGACCAGGAGGCCCAGCAGCACCCAGCCGAGGCCGAGGGCGTTGCCGCCCGCGAGCTTGACGATCAGCGCCCCGGTGGTCAGCACGGCGATGGCCATGCCCACCATGCCGAAGACGTTGCCGCGGATGGAGGTGGTGGGGTGGCTCAGGCCCTTCAGGGCCTGGATGAAGCAGATGCTCGCGACCAGGTAGAGCAGGGTGACGACGTTCATGCTCATGTCACGCGCCCTCCTTTGCGCCGGCCGGGGCCTTCTTCTCTTTCTTCTTGAACATCTCGAGCATGCGGCGCGTCACGAGGAAGCCGCCGAAGACGTTGACCGCCGCCAGCGCCACCGCCAGCACGCCCATGGTCTTGCCCAGACCCGTCTCCGTGAGCGCGGCGGCCAGCATGGCACCCACGATCACGATGGCCGAGATGGCGTTGGTCACGGCCATCAGCGGCGTGTGCAGGGCGGGGGTCACGGTCCACACCACGTGGTAGCCCACGTAGATGGCGAGCACGAAGATGATGAGGTTGGTGATGGTCGGTGAAATGATGTCCACGATTGACTCACTGTTGCTTGATGGGAGGAAGCTGCCACTTGCCGGACAGCGACTGAACACCGGTTCGGACTTGCTCTTCGAGTGCCAGCGCCCATGCGATCACCGGTGCCGGCACATCGGATGAATGGGGTGGCAGGGCGCCGGTCACAGGCAGGCCCGCGAAAGGAATGGGAATGAACGCGGTGACCGACAGGAGCGCTCCGCTTTCCAGCCCGTGCTTGGCATGGACGATGTAGCCCTCGTCTCCAACGGTCCACTGCTGGGACGCGGCGGCTTGCGCGGCCTTTTCGTCGATCACTTCGAGCGAGCCGCCGAGCTCGTAAGGCCCTTGCACCACGACACATTGGTCGCGCACCGTGTGAAAGGGGCTGTACACGAAGACCTTGGCCGAGGGCTTGACGGTCCTGCAGCTGCCCGACCACTCGAAGCGGTCACCACGGCCGTGCACGCTGGCGATGACGAGATGGCTGGCGGGCTGGCCCGCCTGCTCGACACGGACCAGCCGACGCTTCGCGACCAGATGACCGTCGCCGGGGATGTCGCGCGGGTTCAGTTCGACACTGAGCACCTCGACGCCGGGGGGCAACTGCATGACGGTCCGGCCGACGGCAAGATCCGCAGCCTGCGCCGCGCCCATGCACGACAGCGCGAGGGCGACAGCGCAAGCCAGGCGCTGCGCCGGCAGAAGATGGTGGTAGCCCATGACCGTCACAACTTGCGGATTTCCTTGACCTTGTTGCGCTCGTCGAGCAGCACCACGGTGGGCTTGTAGGTCGCGGAGTTGACCTCGCTCATCGTCGCGTAGGTGCAGATGATGAGCAGGTCGCCCACGTGTGCCTTGCGCGCGGCGGCGCCATTCAGGGAGATCGTCCCCGAGCCCTTGGGCGCCTTGATGATGTAGGTGGAGAAACGCTCGCCGTTGTTGATGTTGTAGAGCTCGATGCGCTCGTACTCCACCATGTTGGCGGCGACCATGAGGTCTTCGTCGATGCCGCAGGAGCCTTCGTAATGAAGGTCGGCCTCGGTGACGGTGGCGCGGTGCAGCTTGGCCCGCAGCATCACTCTGTTGTTCATGCGGGTCTCTTACTTGCGCTTCACTTCGCCGCCCTGCGTCATCAGGCAGGCGGCCACGATGTCGTCGTCCATCGGCACGTGGAAGCCACCTTCCTTGGTGATGACGAGCTTGAGGAAGTCGAGCACGTTGCGCGCGTAGAGCGCGCTCGCGTCGGCGGCCACGAGCGCCGGCAGGTTGGTCTCGCCGACCAGCGTGACGCCGTGCTTGACGACCGTCTTGTTGGCCTCGGTGAGCGGGCAGTTGCCGCCCTGCGCAGCGGCCAGGTCGACGATCACCGAGCCCGGCTTCATGGACTTGACCATCTCTTCGGTCACGAGCACCGGCGCGGCACGGCCGGGGATCAGCGCGGTCGTGATCACGATGTCGGCCGCGGCCACGCGCTTGGCCACTTCGACCTTCTGGCGGTCGAGCCAGCTCTGCGGCATGGGCTTGGCATAGCCGCCCACGCCTTCAGCCGCTTCCTTCTCTTCCGGCGTGTCGTACGACACGTCGATGAACTTCGCACCCAGCGACTCGACCTGCTCCTTCACCGAAGGCCGCACGTCGGAGGCTTCGATGACGGCGCCCAGGCGCTTGGCGGTGGCGATGGCCTGCAGGCCGGCCACGCCCACGCCGAGGATCACCACACGCGCGGCCTTCACCGTGCCGGCGGCGGTCATCAGCATCGGGAAGATGCGCTGGTACTTGTCGGCCGCGATCATCACCGCCTTGTAGCCGGCGAGGTTGGCCTGGGAGGAGAGCACGTCCATGCTCTGCGCCCGCGTGGTGCGCGGCGCGGCTTCGAGCGCGAAGCTCGTGAGCCCGGCACCGGCGAGACGCTGCAGGCCGGCGGCGTCGAAGGGGTTCAGCATGCCCACGAGGTTGGCGCCGGTCTTCATCAGCGACAGCTCGGAGTCGAGCGGCGCACGCACCTTCAGCACCAGGTCGGCCCCGAACGCGCCGGCCTGGTCGGTGATCTCGGCGCCGGCGGCGACGTAGGCCTCGTCGGTGGCGCTGGCGGCCACGCCGGCCCCCGACTGGATGCGCAGGGTGTGGCCCTGCGCCTTGAGTTTCTTCGCGGTTTCAGGCGTGACGGCCACGCGCGTCTCGCCGGCCACCGTCTCGAGCGGTACCCCAATCAACATGGATCTGACTCCTCAGTCGCCGACGCGACAGCCCTGAAAACTTGCGCCGAACTTACGAAACACGCGAGCGTAACGCATTGTTTGGGGTGCTCCACCGTAGAACGTCTTATGCCAGCGACACCTACCATCCGTGCATGCCAGAACGTTGGAAACCCAGTGTGACCGTCGCCGCCGTCATCGAACGCGTAGTCGATGGCGAGAGCCGCTTCCTGCTGGTGGAAGAAGACACGCCCGAAGGCCTGAAGCTCAACAACCCCGCCGGCCACCTCGAAGCAGGCGAGTCGCCGGAGCAGGGCGTCGTGCGCGAGGTGCTGGAAGAAACCGCCTGTGACTTCACGCCGCAGTGCGTGGTGGGCGTGTACCTGTCGCGCTTCCAGCGCCCGGCGTCGGGCGAAGACGTGACCTACCTGCGCCTCGCCTACGGCGGCACGGTGGGCGCCCCCGACCCGCACCGGGCGCTCGACGCCGGCATCGTGCGCACCCTGTGGCTGAGCCTGCCGGAGCTGCGGGCGAGCCGCGAGCGCCACCGCAGCGCGCTGGTGCTCACCTGCGTCGAGGACTACCTCGCCGGACAGCGCCACCCGCTCTCGCTGGTGCGCGCCGACGCCACGGTCTTCACGCCCGAGATCAAGGGCTGAACGGCTTCGCGCTCCTGACACTGCGCTGGCAGCAGCCCTGCTGCAGGATCGCGGCCTTGCCTCGACCCAGGACACGACATGCCCCTTCCCGCCGCCCCGCACGCCCCCGCCGACTTCGACTTCATCCTCGGCGACTGGCGCGTCCAGCATCGCCGGCTGGACGCCCGCCTCGCGGGGTGCCAGACATGGACGAGCTTCAGCGGCCGGTCGTCGACACGCCGCACGCTCGGCGGCTTCGGCAACGTGGAAGACAACCTGCTGCACCTGCCGGAAGGCGAGGTGCGCGCCCTCGCCATGCGCGCTTACGACCCGGCCACGCAGGCCTGGTCGATCTGGTGGCTGGACGGGCGCCGGCCCCACCAGCTCGACGTGCCGGTGACCGGACGTTTCACCGACGGCGTGGGCCTCTTCCACGCCGAGGACACGCTCGACGGGCGGCCCATCCGCGTGCGCTTCACCTGGCGGGCGAACCCCGGCGGCCACCCCACCTGGGAGCAGGCCTTCTCGCCCGATGCGGGTGCGAGCTGGGAGACCAACTGGACGATGACGTTCCAGCGCCTTCCCAGCTGAGGCCGCTCACTTGGCGGGCATGACCTCCAGCAGCTCCACCTCGAAGACGAGCGCCATGCTCGGCTCGATCTTGCCGCCCGGCGCGCCACGCTTGCCGTAGCCGAGCTCGGGCGGGATGAAGAGCTTCCAGGTGTCGCCGACCTTCATCTTCTGCAGCGCCTGGGTCCAGCCCGGGATGACCTGGTCGACCTGGAAGGTGGCCGGCTCGCCGCGCTTGACCGAGCTGTCGAACACCGTGCCATCGAGCAGCGTGCCGGTGTAGTGCACCTTCACACGGTCGTTGGCCTTGGGGCTCGCGCCCTTGCCGGTCTTGATGACCTGGTACTGCAGGCCGCTCGGCAGCGCCGTCACGCCGGGCTTCTTGGCGTTGTCGGCCATGAACTTCGCGGCGGCCTCGCTGTTCTTCTTCTCGGCGGCTTCGGCGCGCGCCGTGCGCTGCGCCATGAGCTGCTGCTGGAACTTGCCCATCACCTCGGCCTGCTGCTCGGGCGTGAGCGCGGGCTGCTTCTTCTTGAGCGCATCCTGCAGGCCACGCTGCAGCGCCTCGGTGTCGATGTCGGGCACTTCCTTGGCGACGTTGGCGCCGAAGTTGAAGCCGATCGAGTAGGCGGCTTTCTGCGCATCGGTGGTGAGCTTGGGCGCGGGGTCGGCGGCGAAGGCCGGCAGCGCGAGGCACAGGGCCAGGGCGAGGGCGTGTTTCATGGGCGTGCGGTGATGGTGGGACGAAGGCCGCGAGTATCCGCTGCCAGCCGGTCGCGCGGGCGACCCTCGCACCGTGCGAGGCTTGCTAAGGTCTTCGCCATGAAGATTTCGGAACTGGCCCGCCGCACCGGCGTCTCGGTGCACCGCCTGCGGCGTTACGAGGACGCGGGCCTGATCCGCGCCGAGCGGCTGCCCTCGGGCTACCGCGAATTCCACGAGCGCACGGTGCGCGAGGTGGTGTTCCTCTCCATGGGGCGCGACCTCGGCTTCTCGCTGCAGGAGCTGGCCGACACGCTGCCGCGCTACCGCGCGGGCACGCTCACCTTCGATCAGATGGTGGAGTTCATGCAGGGCCGCATCGCCGAGGTCGACGCGCTCATCGCCGAGCAGCGCGCGCTGCGCCGTCGCCTGGTGTCGCACATCGACTGGCTGCGCCAGCGGCAACGCGAACACGACAAGGCCCGCCAACCCAGGACACGGGCCGCCTGGCCCGGCACACGAAAGGAAAGACGATGACCGAGATGCCCCAGACCGAACGCGTGCGCCACGCCGTGCTCGCGATGCCCATGGCGCGCACGCTGCAGTTGCGCTTCACCCGCCTCGACCCCGGCATGGCCGAGATCGAGCTGCCCATCCAGGACGGCTGGTGTCACGCGCCCGGGCACCTGCAGGCCACCGCAGTCTTCGCGGCCGCCGACTTCGCCGCGATGTCGGCCGCCGCCACGGTGCTGCCACCGGGCAGTGCCAACGCGACCATCGACGCCACCCTGAAGCTCGTGGCCCCTGCCACCGGCACACGCCTGCGTGCGCGCGGCCGCGTGGTCAACGCGAGCCGGCTGCTCACGGTGTGCGCCGCCGAGGTCTACGCGGTGGATGCCGACGATCGCGAGACCTTGTGCGCCACGATGCTGGGCACGGCGCGCAACGTCGAGCTGCGAACCGCCGCTTGACGCCCGGCCGCGACGTTCGCCACACGCGGCCACGCGAGCTTCAGGAGGGTCTCGCGCCGCCCCTCACGCCAGTGCCGGCTCGCCCTGGCGCCGCCAGTGCACGATCTCGGCGATGGTGAGCGTGGGCAAGCCGTGGGCGAGGGCGAAGCGGTTCACCTCCTCGCCGCGCGCCATCGTGCCGTCGGGGTTCATCAGCTCGCACAGCACCGCCGCGGGCTGCAGGCACGCCATGCGCATCAGGTCCACCGAGCCTTCGGTGTGGCCGTCGCGCTCCAGCACACCGCCGGGCCGCGCACACAAGGGGAACACGTGGCCCGGGCTCACCAGGTCGGCCGGCTGCGCACCCTCGGCGATGGCGGCGCGGATGGTGGTGACCCGGTCGGCCGCGCTCACACCGGTGGCGACACCGTGGCGGGCCTCGATCGACACGGTGAAGGCCGTGCCGTAGCGGCTCTCGTTGCACGGCACCATGGGCCGTAGCGCGAGCCGCTCCAGCGTGTCGGGCGGCAGGCACAGGCAGACGATGCCGCTGCCCTCGCGGATGAACATCGCCATCACCTCGGGCGTGACGTGCTCGGCCGCGACGATGAGGTCGGCCTCGTTCTCGCGCTCGTCGTCGTCGAACAGCAGGATGGGGCGGCCGGCGTGAAGCGCACGCAGCGCGGTTCGCAGGCGATGGGGGAAGGTGTTGAAGGTCGGTTGAGACATGAAACGCTCCTCGTTGAGTGGACGAAAAGACGTTCCAGGGCGCGCGAACGCATGGCGCCCACGCCGGTGGTCCGGCTGAGCAGCCATGCATCAGCACATCTTCTTTCATCCGGACTGTGCCGCCGTGGCGAGGCGCCCATGCCATTGCGCAGCGCAGGCGGCACGTTGTCCGCCGGCACTCCTCATCGAACGGGCACGCCGCCGCAGCGGAAAACCGTCGGCCCTGGCTTCGCACCAGGTCTGCTGACCCCCACCCTGAGAAGAGCGAGGCGCTCGCGGGCTCGCAGCTCGCGCTGCATACCGCCGGTGGGGAATTCCACCCCGCCCTGAAGAC
>DASWSY010000078.1:0-23911 GCA_036402415.1 Rhizobacter sp.
AGGCGTCGGCGCCCTTGGCTTCGACCAGGCACGCCACCGCGCCCTGGGCCAGGGCGGCAGGCACGAACTGCCGGCCGTCGTTCGCATAGCCCGGCCACGCGATGAATGCGTCGCCGGGCTGCACACGCCGGCTGTCGGTGCGCAGCTGCTTCACACCGCGGCTCTTCAGCCAGGCGATGGCGCTGCCGACGTCATGCAAGGTGGTGAGCGTCATCAGAAGCTCTCCTCCACCGTCGGCAGCTTGTTGGTCACGATCTGCTGCTTCACTTCGATGTCGGGCGGCACGCTCATCGAGCGCAGCGTCTGCTGCACGACTTCGCTGAACACCGGCGCGGCTACGTCGCCACCGAAATACTTGCCGTCGCTCGGCTCGTCGACCATCACCGCCACCACGATGCGCGGCTTGTCGATGGGTGCCATGCCGACGAACCACGAGCGGTATTTCTTGTCGGCGTAGCCCTTGCCTTCCTGCTTGCGCGCAGTGCCCGACTTGCCGCCCACCGAGTAGCCGATGGTCTGCGCCTTGGGGGCGGTGCCGCCCGGGCCCGCCGCCATCTGCAGCATGTGGCGCACGGCCGCCGCCGTCTTCGGCGACATCACGCGCACGCCGGGCGCCTGCACGTCGCCCGGCACGTTGTCGTTCTTGAGGATGCTCGTGGGCACGAGTTCGCCATCGCGCGCGAACACGGTGTACGCACGCGCCAACTGGAAGAGGCTCGCCGACAGACCGTAGCCGTAGCTCATCGTCGCCTGCTCCACCGGGCGCCAGGTCTTGTAGGGACGCAGGCGCCCGCTCACCGCACCCGGAAAGTCGATCTGCGGCCGCTGGCCCAGGCCCACCTGGGTGTAGAGCTCCCACATCTCGCGCGGCTGCATCTGCATCGCCATCTTGACGGTGCCGACGTTGCTCGACTTCTGGATGACCTCTTCGACGGTGAGGTCGCCGTGCGGATGCGCGTCGCGGATGGTCGAGCCGGTGATGTTGATGCTGCCGGGGGCGGTGGCGATCACGGTCTTCGGGGCCACGCGGCCGGTCTCCATCGCCAGCGCCACGATGAACGGCTTCATCGTCGAGCCGGGCTCGAAGGTGTCGGTCAGGGCGCGGTTGCGCAACTGCGCGCCACTCAGGTTCTGGCGGTCGTTGGGCGCATAGCTCGGGTAGTTGGCCAGCGCCAGCACCTCGCCGCTGCGCACATCGAGCACCACCACGCTGCCGGCCTTGGCCTTGTGCTGCGCGACGGCGTCGCGCACGCGCTGGTAGGCATAGAACTGCACCTTGGAGTCGATGGAGAGCTGGATGTCGCGGCCGTCGACAGGCTGCACGCTCTCGCCGATGTCTTCCACGACGCGGCCGAGGCGGTCCTTGACCACGCGGCGCGTGCCGTTGCGGCCCTGCAGGTCCTTCTGGAAGGCGAGCTCGATGCCTTCCTGCCCGCGCTCTTCCACGTTGGTGAAGCCGACCACGTGCGCGGCGGCCTCGCCCTCGGGGTACTTGCGCTTGAACTCGCGCACCTGGTAGAGGCCCTTGATGCCGAGCGCCATCGCCTTCTTGGCCACGGCGTCGTCGACCTGACGGCGCAGCCACACGAAGTTGGGGCTGTCGTCGAGCCGGTTGGCGAGCTCGGTGGGGGTCATGCCCAAAAGCTTCGCGAGGTTGGCGCGCTGGTGGCGGTCGGCCTCGAAGTCCTTGGGGATGACCCACAGCGAAGGGGCCGGCACGCTGGAGGCGAGGATCAGCCCGCTGCGGTCGGTGATGCGGCCGCGGCTGGCGGCCAGCTCCAGCGTGCGGGCGTAGCGGATCTCTCCCTGCTTCAGGAAGAAGTCGTTGCCGACGATCTGCACGTAGACCGCACGGCCAGCCAGCACGCAGAAGCCCAGGCCGACCAGGCCGACCAGGAACTTCGAGCGCCACGGCGGCGTCTTCGAGGCGAGCAGCGGGCTCGTCGAATACATGACGCTGCGCACGTTGACGGCGCCGGCCTTGGGGGCGTTCTTCCTGGCCATCAGCGTGCGGCCTCCGGGGCCGAGGCCGGCGCGGCGTAGGTCACGTACTGCGTGACCGCCGGCGTGGCGTTGCGCATCGCCAGGCGGTCGCGCGCGACCTTCTCCACCCGCAAGGGCGTGGCCTGCGACTGCTTCTCGGCGACGAGCCGTTCGTGTTCGATCTCCAGCTGGCGTGCCTCGCCCTGCGCGCGGTCGAGCTGCGCGAAGAGGCGCCGCGAGTCGTAGGACACGCGGACGAGGTAGACGCTGCTGATCACCAGCACCACCAGGAGGAGCACGTTGAGCCGGGTCATGCCGCCTTTCTGTTCCAGAGCACCGTCTTCACGCTGCCACCTCCGTTCTCTCAGCGACGCGCATCACCGCAGAGCGTGCGCGGGGGTTGGCGTCGACCTCCTCGTCGGAAGGTTTGACGCGGCCAATGGCCTTCAGGCGCATCGCCTTCGGTGCCGCGAAGGGCGCGCGGCGGTCGTAGACCTCCTTGCTCTCTCGGGCGATGAAGGTCTTGACGATGCGGTCTTCCAGCGAGTGGAAGCTGATGACGACGAGCCTGCCGCCGGGCAGCAGCAGTTCGAGCGCGGCGCTCAAAGCTTGTTCGAGTTCCTCAAGCTCGGCGTTGACGAAAATCCGAAGAGCCTGAAATGTGCGCGTTGCAGGGTTCTGGCCCGGCTCGCGGGTTTTGACCGCGCCAGCCACGACTTCGGAAAGGTCGCGAGTGGTTCGAACTGGATTCCCGCTTTCGCGCCGAGCAACAAGCGCCTTTGCAACCTGTAGAGCAAACCGTTCTTCCCCATAGTTCTTGATCACCTCCGCAATCAGGCGCTCGTCGGCGCGGGCCAGGAAATCCGCGGCGCTCTCACCCCGCGTTGTGTCCATGCGCATGTCCAGCGGTCCGTCGTGACGGAAGCTGAAGCCGCGGTCCGGGTCGTCGATCTGCGGGGAAGACACGCCCAGATCGAGCAGCACGCCGTTGACTTTGGAGATGCCCTGCGCGGCCAGCGTCTCGGCCATGTGCGCAAAGCTCGTGTGATGGATGGAAAAACGCGGGTCCTCGACCCGCGTTGCTCCAGAGGTGGCGGCGGCAACGGCCTGCAGGTCCCTGTCGATGGCGACGACCCTCCCCTGGTCGGAGAGTCGCGACAACAGGAGCCGCGTGTGGCCGCCACGGCCGAAGGTGCCGTCGAGGTAGGTGCCGTCGGGTGTGGTGACGAGCGAGTCCACGGCTTCATGAAGAAGCACCGTGGTGTGCTCGAAGGACGGGGCCGGCGCGGACATGGCTCGCTCTGGGTCAGAAGCTGAAGCTCTTCAGCGACTCGGGCATCGGCGACTGCATCACCTTGGCCTCGTGCTCGGCGTAGCGGGCCGCGTCCCACAGCTCGAAGTGGCTGCCCATCCCGAGCAGCATGACTTCGCGCGTGAGGCCTGCTGCCGCGCGCAGCTCGGGCGCGATCAGCACGCGCGACGAGCCGTCGATTTCCACGTCCATCGCGTTGCCGAGGAAGACACGCTTCCAGCCGGCCGCCTCCATCGGGAGGGCGGCGACACGATCACGGAAGGTTTCCCAGGCGGGACGCGGAAAGATCAGCAAGGACCCTTCCGGGTGCTTGGTGATGGTGAGCTGGTTGACGTTCATCGCGGACAGGACCTCGCGATGACGCGACGGCATGGCGATACGCCCTTTGCCGTCCAGCGTCAGCGCGGCTGGCCCCTGGAACACGATGTTTGCCACAAAAACCCACTGAAGTGCACTTATCTGCACTGTAGCTCATCAGAAGAGCCAGGGTCAACGGGACTTTCAAAGAAAAATCAATGGAATCAAGGACTTAGCGGCGGATGCTGAAACCTTGAAACAGCGTGAAAAACTGCTTAAGAAATAAGGACTTGCACAGCCCTGTGAAAGCAAAGGATCAAGTGCATGGGACTTGAGGAGGCCACCGAGGGCGGGAATTCCAGCAGATCCGTGAAATTGCCCTCAGCCCGCAGCAAGCCCTGCCGACATAGGCGGCATGGACGATTCCCTCGCCCCTTCGGCGATGCCTGCCATCGCCGTTCGCGCTTCATCACGGAACCCGCTCGCCGCGAGCCGCACGCCAGGCCTGTGGCTGGCAATCGCGCTCGGTGTCTGCGTGGCGACCAGCGTCGTCGCCTACCACCTCGCCCAGTCGCTGTCGGGTCGCTCCCAGGCGGCGGCCGCCTCGCGCAGCCTCGCCACCGTGTCGGCCGCGCTCGATGCGGTGCTGGCGCGCCACGAGTCGCTGCCGCGCATGCTGGCGCTCGACCCGCGGCTCGCGGCGGCGCTGGCCACGCCGCGCGACGCCTCCACCATCGAGGCCACCAACGCCTACCTCGCCGAAATCGCGCTGCGTGGTGACCTGCTCGCCGCCTTCCTGATCGACGCCAAGGGCAACACCATCGCCGCCAGCAACTGGAACCAGCCGGTGTCCTTCGTCGGCCAGAACTACGCGTTCCGGCCGTACTTCCGGGATGCACTCGAGCACGGCACCGGTCGCTTCTACGCCGTCGGCGCCACCTCGGGCACGCCGGGCTACTTCCTGGCGAGCCGGGTGGCGGCACCCGGCGCCGCCGACGGGGTGGTCGCGGTCAAGGTCGCGCTCGACACCACGGTGAAGACCTCGGGCGAGGAGCATGCGCAGCGTGTGGCGGTGGTCGACGAATTCGGCGTGGTGTTCCTCGCCTCCGATCCATCCCACCTCTACCGCCCCGTGGCGCGGTTGAGCGACGCCGACCTCGCCACCCTGAATGCGACCCAGCGCTATGGCAAGCGCCTCGGGCCGCCCATCCTGCCGCCCGATGCCGGGACGCAGGGCCAGGTGGTGGAGCACCGCATCGAGGGCCGGCCCTGGAAGGTCGTCTCCTTCATGGACCGGCAGCCCGCCCGCTCGGAAGGCCTGCTCGGCGCGCTGGCGGGGGCGCTGGCGGCGGCGCTTGTCGTGGCGCTCGCCCTCGTCATGCGGCAGCGCCGGCTGCGCGCGATCGAACAGGAACGGGCGCGCGAGCAGCTGAGCCAGAGCCGGGAGCGGCTGCACGCGGTGGTGGAGAACCTGCCGGTGATGGTCTGCTTCGTGTCGGCCGACGAACGCTACGTCTTCGCCAACGCCCTGTACGCCCAGCAATACGGGCAGACCGCCCGGGCGCTGGAAGGCAAGGCCACCGCCGAGGTGCTGTCCCGCGACGAATACGAGGCCGTGTCGCCGTACATGAAGCGCGCGCTCGCCGGCGAGACGGTGGTTTTCGAGCGCGAGTACCGCCACACGCGCCAGTACCGCTGCTTCGAGGCCACCTACCGGCCCGAGTGGAACCACGACCGCAGCGCGGTCACCGGCGTGCACGTGATGACGCAGGACGTGACGCAGACACGCCAGCGCCTGCGCGACCTCGCCAGGCTCTCGCAGCTCGACCACCTGACGCAGCTCATGAACCGCAAGGGCTTCGAGGCGGCGCTCGAGAACGCGCTGGCGTCCCGGCCGGCAGACGGCACGCTCCTCGCGCTGCTCTTCATCGATCTCGACGGCTTCAAGCCGGTGAACGACACCCACGGCCATGCTGCCGGCGACGCGGTGCTGACGGCCTTCGGCAAGCGCGTCTCGCGCCTGGTGCGCGAAGACGACGTGGTGGCCCGGCTGGGCGGCGACGAGTTCGCGGTGCTCCTGCCCCGCATCGCCGACACCGGCGTGGCCGAACGGGTGGCGCAGGCCATCGTCGATCTGGCGCAACGCCCCTTCTCGGTGGACGCCGACACGCGCGTGAGCATCGGCGCGAGCGTGGGCATCGCCTGCCTGCCCGCCGGCAGGAGCCTCAGCCCGCAGGCGCTGTGCCACAGCGCCGACACCTACCTCTACGACGCCAAGAAGCGCGGCCGCCGCACCTTCTCCATGGGCGAGGCCGTGGCCGGCGCGCGCCTGGAGCCCGTGGCCTGAACGATCAGGCGCCGCCCGGCTGCCCGGGCTCGGCCGAAAAATCGGACGCCACCAGGGCGTGCCGGTGCAGCTTGTCGTAGAGCGTCTTGCGGGGCGTCTGCAGCAGCTCGGCCGCCCGCCCCACGTGGCCGCCGGCCTGGCGCAAGGCCTCGCTGATCATCGAGCGCTCCACCGCATCGAGCCGCGCCGCGAGCGACGAGCGCGCCGCCGCCTTGGCCGGGCCGAGGCCGTCTTCGAGGCCGAGGCAGAAGCGTTCGACGGCGTTGCGGAGCTCGCGTATGTTGCCCGGCCAGTCGTGCTGCTGCCAGCGGTGGAGCAGGTCGACGCCGAGCTCGGGCGGCTCCACGTGGTAGCGCGCCGCGGCCTGCTGCAGGAAGTGCGCGGCCAGCAGGCCGATGTCGTCGCGCCGCTCGCGCAGCGGCGCGATCTCGATCGAGGCGACGTTGAGGCGGTAGTACAGGTCGGCGCGAAAGGCGCCCTGGTCCGAGAGTTTCTTCAGGTCACCCTTGGCCGCGGCGATCACGCGGCAGTCCACCGCGATCGACTCGTTGCTGCCCAGGCGCTGGATCTCGCGCTCCTGCAACACGCGCAGCAGGCGGGTCTGCATCGGCAGGCTCATCGACTCGATCTCGTCGAGGAAGAGCGTGCCGCCGTTTGCATGCTCGATCTTGCCGATGCGCCGCTTGTGCGCGCCGGTGAACGAGCCGGCCTCGTGGCCGAAGATCTCGCTCTCGATGACCGACTCGGGCAGCGCGCCGCAGTTGAGCGCCACGAAGTGGCCGCTGCGCCGGCTCTCGTCGTGCAGGGCCTTGGCCACCACTTCCTTGCCCGCGCCGGTCTCGCCCACCACGAGCACGTCGACGTCCGTCGGCGCGAGCGCGCGCACCAGGCGGCGCACCTGCACGATGGCGGCGCTCTGGCCGATCAGGGCCGACTTCTGCGCCGCCGGCAGTTGTTCGCGCAGGCGCCGGTTCTCGACGACGAGCGCGTGCCGCTCGTGCGCCCGCCGGACCGACTCGACGAGGCGCTCCGACGAGAAGGGCTTCTCGATGAAGTCGTAGGCGCCGTCGCGCATCGCCTCGACGGCCATGCTCACGTCGCCGTGGCCGGTGACCATGATCACCGGCACGTCCCGGTTGCGTGCGCGCAGCGACTGCAGCAGCGCCAGCCCGTCCATGCCGGGCAACTGCACGTCGGTCACCACCACGCCGGGCTGCAGCCGATGGAAGTCGTCGAGCGCCGACTCGGCGTTGGGAAGCGCGCGCACCTCGAACGCGGCCAGCACCAGGGCCTGCTCGCAGGCCTTGCGCACGAGCGCATCGTCTTCCACCAGCATCACGCAGGCGTTCGCCGGCGCAGCACCCGTCGCCTCGCTCATGCGGCCTCCTCCAGCGCGATGGAGAACTCGGCGCCGTCGGCGTGGCTTTGCGCCTGCAGCCGTCCGCCCATGCTTTCGGTGATGGCCAGCGAGAGCGCCAGCCCGAGGCCCAGGCCCTGTCCGGCGGGCTTGGTGGTGTAGAAGGGCTCGAAGAGGTGGGGCAGCACGTCGGGCGCGATGCCCGGCCCGGAGTCGCGCACGCGCAGCATCACGCGCTGCGCCGCCCGATCGGCCACGAGCGTGACCTGGCGCCGCGGCAGGCCGGCCACCTCGTCGAGCCCGTTGCGCAGCAGGTTCACGAGCACCTGCACCAGCCGCGTCTCGTCGGCCTTGACGCGCAGGCCGGCGGCCACGCCCTGGGTGTCGATGGTCGCGCCGATCTCGGCGCGGCGGGGCTCCACCAGCATCATTGCCTGCGCCACCACGTGGCCCAGCTCCACCCGCCCGAGGGACGGCGATTCCTTGCGCGCGAAGGCCTTGAGCTGGGTGATGGTGCGGCCCATGCGTGCCGCGACGTCGCCGATGAGTTCGAGGTTCTCGCGCGTCTCGGCGATGCGCCCCTGCGCCAGCAACTTGGCGCCGTTGTCCGAGAGCGTGCGCAGCGCGGTCAGGGGCTGGTTCAGCTCGTGGCTCATGCCGGCGGAGAGCTGGCCCAGCACGGCCAGCTTGCCGGCCTGCACCGCCCGGTCCTGCGTCTGGCGCACGATGGCCTCGGCCTGCTTCAGCTCGGTGATCTTGCGTTCGAGCAGCACGTTGGCTTCCGACAGCGCCACCGTGCGCTGCGCGATGCGGCCTTCGAGGTCGGCATTGGCCGCACGCAGCCGTGCCTCTGCCGCGCGCTGGTCGTGGCGCCTGCGCCGCCGCAGGTCCCACTGCCCCGCGAGCGCGAAGAGCAGGCCGCCGCTCAGCGCGACCACGAGCGCCCCCGCGGCTGCGGCACGGTGCGCCTCCTGTGGGTCGACGAGCAGCAGCACCTGCCAGCCGAGAGGGCCGATGGGATGCTCGATGACGATGGACCCGCGCGGGCCCGCGCCCGGCGCACCGAGGCGCGACCGCGAGGCGGCGTGCTCGGAAATCGGCAGCAGCGGCGCGCTGCCGTACTGGCGTGTGAGCTGCAGGCGCTCGCGCACCGCCTGCGACAGCGGCGCGAGCGCGCGGTACTTCCATTCCGGCACCGACCCGAGGAAGACCACGCCCTCCTGGTCGGCCAGCAGCACCGTCTCGCCGCTCTGGCGCATGGCCTGCTCGAAGCCTTCGAGGTCGACCTTCACCGCCACCACGCCGATGGCGCCGCGCGGCGTGCGGATCTGCGTGGCGAGGAAATACCCCGCGTCGCCGCTCGTCGCCCCCACGCCGTAGAAGCGGCCGAGGTGTCCGTCCATGCTGTCGCGGAAATACGGACGGAAGCCGTAGCTGCGGCCGACGAAGCTGATGGGCCGGTTCCAGTTGCTCGCGGCCAGCGTCATGCCGGTGGCGTCCATCACGTAGATCGCGTTCACCTGCGCCCGCGCTGCGGCCGCCTCCAGGAAGAGGTTGGCCGCGTCACGCGCCGCGTCGTCGGGCGAATCGAGCACGGCCGCGAGCTTGTGCTCGAGCGCCAGCACGCCGGGCAGCACCTCGTGGCGCGTGAGCAGCGCGTCGAGCGTGAGCGTGTAGAACTCCAGGCGCCTGGCACCGGCCTGCTGCTGGTCGAGCAGGCGCGCGTCGAGCAGCAGCCGGTAAGACAGCACGCCGAGCGCCACGCACGCCACCACCGCGAGCAGCGTCCACGAGATGCGCGGCCAGCGCTTGGTGCGCTGGACGCCGGGCGTCACGGTGATGTCAGTCAGGAGCATTCGCCGGCGGCTCTTTCAGCAGTGCGGCGAGTGTGCGGGGCTTCTCGCGGGCCGGCGTCGTGGTTGCTACGTACAGGGCGCGACGAAGGCCACGCTCCGCATTCCGGAAAACCGCCATCGCAGCGCCCGCATGTGCGGAAGTCCAGCCACGCGCGGCGGCAGCGACGTAAGGCGAAACCCGCGCTCCACGAGGGAAAGCGCGCGTTTCTTCACGCCCAGGTGCGCATGGCACGGCCGATGCAATGAAGCCGCCGCGTCATTCACACAACGGAGGCAAACGATGCACACCCAATCCCCTGCCAGATTCATTGCGGCACTCGCTCTCGCGGGCGCCTCGTTCGCGGCGATGGCCGAGTACCCCGACAAGCCCGTGCGGGTGATCGTGCCCTTCGCGCCTGGCGGCACGACGGACATCATCGCCCGCGTGGTGGCCGATCAGGTCCAGCCCAACCTCGGCCAGCCCATGATCGTCGAGAACCGCGGCGGCGCTGGCGGCATGCTCGGCGCCTCGGAGATCGCGAAGGCCCAGCCCGACGGCTACACCGTCGGCATCGCGACCGTGTCGACCACCGCGGCCGTGCCGTCGCTCAACCCCAAGACACCGTACAACCCGGCGGTCGACTTCACCTCGATCATCAACATCGCCGCCACGCCCAACGTGCTGGCGGTGCACCCGTCCTTCGCCGCCAAGGACTTCAAGGCCTTCCTCGCGCTGGTGAAGGCCAACCCCGGCAAGTACTCGTTCGCCAGCTCCGGCACCGGCGGCATCGGCCACCTGCAGATGGAGCTGTTCAAGTCCATCACCGGCACCTTCATCACCCACATACCGTACCGCGGCGCGGGCCCGGCGCTCACTGACACCGTCGCGGGGCAGGTGCCCATCATCTTCGACAACCTGCCCTCGGCGCTGCCCTTCATCAAGGACCAGCGCCTGGTCGCCATCGCCGTGGCCGCGCCGAACCGCCTGCCGATGCTGCCCAACGTGCCGACCTTCAAGGAGCTGGGCCTGGAGCCGGTGAACCGCATGGCCTACTACGGCCTGCACGGCCCGAAGAACCTGCCGCGCCCGGTGGTGATGAAGCTGCACGCCGCCGTCAAGAAGACGCTCGACAACCCGGCCACGCGCAAGAAGATCGAGGACACCGGCTCCATCATCGTCGGCAACACGCCCGAGCAGTTCACCGCCGAGACGCAGGCCGAGTTCGCGGTCTACAAGCGCGTCGTCGAGCAGCAGAAGCTGACGCTCGACTGAAGCGGGGCCGCCATGCCCAGCCATCGGTTCATCGCGAAGGCGTTCGCGGCGCCGGCCCTGCTCGTGTGTGCGCTCGCGGCGCGGGCCGACATCGTGATCGGCCAGACCAGCGGCTTCACCGGCCAGGTGAAGGGCAGCGTCGCGGAGCTCACCCACGGCGCGAAGCTCTACCTCGATTCGGTCAACGCCGCCGGCGGCGTGAACGGACAGCGCATCCGCTGGGTCCGCCTGGACGACCGTTTCGACCCCGAGCAGGCCGCGGCCAATGCGCAGGTACTGATCGTCAAGGAAGGGGCGGTGGCCCTCTTCCTGACGCGCGGCACGCCGCACACGCAGGCGGTGTTGCCGCTGCTCGTCAAGCACCGCGTGCCGCTGGTCGCACCGTCCACCGGCGCGGCGGTGCTGCACCAGCCGCCCCACCCCTTCGTCTTCAACGTGCGGGCCACCTACCAGCGCGAGGCGATGCGGGCGATCGAGCACCTGGGCCTCGTGGGCCTGCAGCGCGTGGCGGTGCTCTACGTGAAGGACTCGTTCGGCGAAGACGCGGTGGCCGGGGCGCAGAAAGGCTTTGCCAACATCGGCCGCAGCCCGGTGGTGATGCAGGCGTTCGAGCGCGAGAACCCGCGCTTCTTCGGCATCGCCGCGCGCGTGAAGCACGCCGACGCCCAGGCCGTGCTCGTCATCGGCTCGGCCACCGCCGTGGTAGAGGCCACGAAGGCGCTGCGCACCGCGGGCTCGGCGGCGCAGATCGTCACGCTCTCCAACAACGCCTCGGGCGCCTTCATCCAGCAGATGGGCGTGCACGCGCGCGGCACGGTGGTGACGCAGGTCTTCCCCTACGAGCGGGCCTCGGGGCCGCCCTTCGTGCGCCAGGCCCTGCAGCTTGCGGCGGCGGCAGGCGGCGACCCGCAGGTGACACCCGCCATGCTGGAAGGCTTCGCCGCGGCCAAGGTGCTGGTCGAGGCGCTGCGGCGCGCCGGCCCGTCGCCCACCCGCGCCAGCGTGCATGCGGCGCTGGAGGGCATGCGCAAGCTCGACATCGGCGGACTGGAGCTGTCGTACTCGCCGACCGACCGCACCGGCTTCGAGTTCGTCGACCTGTCCATCATCGCGGCCGACGGCCGCTTCACGCGATGACCGGCATGGCCGACCCCTCGCACCGCCTGTCGATGACGGTGCTCATGACCCCGGACACCGCCAACTTCGCCGGGCACGTGCACGGCGGCACCATCCTCAAGCTGCTGGACCAGGTGGCCTACGCGTGCGCGAGCCGCTACGCGGGCAGCTACGTCGTCACCGTGAGCGTCGACCAGGTCGTCTTCCGGCACCCGATCGAGGTCGGCCAGCTCGTGACCTTCCTCGCCAGCGTGAACCACACCGGCACCTCGTCGATGGAGGTGGGTATCAAGGTCCTCGCGGAGACGATCCGCACGCGCGAGGTGCGGCACGTCAACAGCTGCTTCTTCACCATGGTGGCGGTGGACGACGCACGCAAGCCGATGCCGGTGCAGCCGCTCTTGCCGACGACGGACGAGGAACGCCGGCGCCAGGCCTCGGCCATCGTCAGGCGAAACCTGCGCCGTGCCCTCACGACCCACGACGGAGACAACACGTGAAGAACGACATTCCGAGCCGCACCGCCCTCATGACCGCTCTCGCGAGGGCCCGGCACCAGAGCGACGATCCCGTCGTGTTCCGCGACCCCTTCGCCGTGGCCATGCTGGGCACGTTCATGGACGCGCCCACCGACGACGGCGAGGCCGCGACGCGGCACATGGTGAGCGGCGCCGGACGCGGCGCCGTCGTGGCTCGCTCGGCGGTGGCCGAGGCGGAGATGGCGCTCGCCTTCGACGCCGGGGTGCGCCAGTTCGTGGTGCTCGGTGCGGGGCTGGACACCACCGCCCTGCGGCACCCCGACCGCGCCGTGTACGAGGTGGACCATCCTTCGACCCAGCCGTGGAAGTTCAGGTCGCTGCAGGCACTCGGACGCGGCCTGCCCGGCAACGCGGTCTACGTGGCCGGCGACCTGGAGCGCGAGGCGCTGATCCCCCTGCTGCGCGAACACGGCTTCGACGCCGGCCAGCCCGCCTTCTTCACCGCGCTCGGCCTGTCGATGTACATGTCGCCCGCACGGACCGAAGGGCTGCTCGAGGCCATCGCCGTCCTGCCCAGGAGGAGCGGCATCGTGCTGGACTACCTGTACCAGCCGCGCCCCTGGGCGATCGGGCACCGGCTCATGCTCGCGCTGCTCAAGCGGCGCTTCGCACGGCTGGGCGAGCCGTGGATCGGTTTCCACGACCCCGGCCGCCTGGAAACGCATGCGCGCGCCCTCGGCTTCCACGCCATCCGCAACCACAGCCGCCGCGAGCTGAACCACACGCTCTTCGAAAGCCGGGGCAGCGCCCTGTCGATCAAGGGCGAACGGCTCGGCGGCGTGCTGGTGGCACGCCTCGCCTGAGCGGCTGGCCCTCAGAGCTCGTGCACGCGCCCCGGGTCCACCTCCGGCCCGGACGGGGTGGGCAGGATCTCCGGCACCGGGCTCGCGGGTGAATGGACTTCGTCCGGCCGTCGGCCGGGCTCGGCTTCGGGCAGGCCGTGCGGCGGGGTGGCGTCGGGTTCCACGGGCGTGGGCACCACGTCGGGCCCCGGGCGGGGCATCGGGCTGTTGTCGGGAGAAGTGTGCATGGCAAGCCTCTTGAGTGAGATGCCTGCCACGGGCAATCACCGTGCCCCGCCGAGCCGCCCGCCGCTCAGCGCCGCACCTCGAAGATCAGGTTGAACGGCGTCTGCGCCGCCTGCCGGAAGTGCGAGAAGCCGGCCTTGCGGAACACGTCGGCCAGCCGCTTCGGCCCCGCCTGCGCGCCCAGCACCAGCTTGCCGCCTTCCGAGATGGCGTGCGCGCAGCAGATCAGCGACGAGGCGGCGTAGTAGAGCTGGCCGACGGGGTTGAGGTTGTCCTCCACCCTGTCGGCCGCGTACGGTTCCACCAGCAGCACCGTGCCGCCCGGCGCCAGCACCTCGGCCGCATGGCGCGCGGCCGCGACCGGGTCGCCCAGGTCGTGCAGCACGTCGAAGAAGCAGACCAGGCCGTAGCGGCGGTCGGGGTAGTCGGTGGCGCGTGCGACGGCGAACTGCGCGCGATCCGACACGCCCGCTTCGGCGGCCAGGCGTTGTGCCTCGGCCACGGACGCCGGGTGCGTGTCGAACCCGTGGAAGCGCGAGTTCGGGAAGGCCTTCGCCATCAGCAGCGTCGAGTGGCCGTGGCCGCAGCCCACGTCGGCCACCGAGATGCCGGCATCGAGCTGCGCCACCACACCCTCGAGCGCGGGCAGCCACTGCGGCACGAGCGCGGCGCGGTAACCGTTGCGGTAGAAGGCCGCCACGCCGCAGGCCATGCGCGGGTCGTGCTCGCCCCAGGCCACGCCGCGGCCGGTGCGAAAGGCCTCGATGGCCTTGGGCTCGTCGAACCACATCGCGGCCGGCACGTTCCACGCCGGCGGCACGTAGACCGGGCTCTCCTCGTCGGCCAGCACCAGCGCATGCTCGGGCGGCAGCTCGTAGGTGTCGCTGCGCGCGTGGTGGGCGAGGTAGCCGCCGGCCGCCTGGGCATTGAGCCACTCGCGCACGTAGCGCTCGGCGCAGCCGGCGCGCCGCGCCACCTCCTTCGCGCTCAAGGGGCCGGCACCGGCCATCGCCTTGTAGAGCCCGAGCTTCGCGCCCAGGCTCACCATCACGCCGGTGTAGCCGGTGCTCAGGTCGCTCACGGCACGGCCGACGAAGGCTTCGAGCCTGGCTTGATCGATCGCGGGGGTGTCCATGCCCATGCTCCTCAGCGAACGCGCGGCAGCGCTTCGGCGACCGCCTGGCCGATGCTGCGGCCCTGGCGGCGGCCTTCCTGGATGGCATACGGGAAGTGGATGCCGGCGTAGAGGCGCGACAGGCCGTTCTCATGCGCCGCCTGCGAGAAGCCGCGGAACTGGCGCGTCACGTTCGGCAGCGTGAGGCTGGTGAGGCTGTAGCGCTGCTTGTCGCCGAAGAGCTCGATCAGCACTTCCGCGGCAGACCAGCCCAGCACCGTGTGGGTCGACGGGTAGTCGGGCACGGGCGGGGTGACGAGCAGCGGCTGCCAGCTCGCATCGGGTTGCGTGTGCGGGTTGCCGTCGGTCGCCGCCGCGTGGATCGCGGTGACGGGGCGCCAGAAGCGATGCTCGTACTTCTCGCCGAAGCCGGCGATGAAGCCATCGGCCATCGCGAAGTGCAGCAGCGTGAAGGCACGCGCGGCATCCCATGCATCGATGCGGCGCTCGCGCATCACGTTGTGGGCAATGCGGTTCCAGCCGAGCGGCGAATCCTCGTACCAGAACTTCGCGATCTCGGTCTGCGCGGCCGTGCGGCTGCGGCTGTTCACGTCGCCGATCTCGCGCACGACGGCCAGGTCTTTCGCATAACGCTCGCTCGCGAGCGGCAGCGGGCCTTCCAGCGCGTGGTCCTGCCGCTTGATGACGAAGGGCGTCACGTTCCCCCAGCCCGGCGCGCCGGCGAAGTCGAAGGGAGGCGTGAACTGGTACTCGCCGGCGCCCGCTCGCGGCACGTAGGGAATGAACGCGCCCTCGGCACCGTCGTTCTGGCGGCGGTTCATCGTGGCCCACGCGGCGGCCTGGCCGAGCGCGATGCCGGCGGTCTTGGCCGCACCGTCTGGCAGTGTCTTCAGCGCCTGGCCGTAGGCCGTCTCCACCAGCGCCGCCTGCTCGGGCAGCAGGCGCACCAGCACTTCGCGCGAGGCCGCGGCCACCGCCGCTTCCGGCATCGCCTTGGGCGACTTCGGCAGGCCCGGCGTGTACGACTCGTAGCGACGGTCGATCGCGTTCAGGGCATCGTGCATCGACGCATGCAGGATGGCCAGCGTGCGCGACTGCGACATCGGGTTGGTGCCCTGGCTGGGCGTGAAGGCGGCTTCGGCGACCGCGTTCCACTGCACGACCACGTTGAGCGGTGCGGGCTGTTGCGGCGCGCGCGCCTCGGCGGGGCGCGGGGTGGCGGTGAGCGATGCGGCAGCGCCGACGAGCGCGGCCATGCTGATCAGCCTGATGCCGAACGAGCGGCGCTCTGAATCGAAATGCTTCATGAAAGGGTTCCTGGCAAGCTCGTGTGAGGAGCGGTTGATGAGGGTTCCCATCGTCCGGGCGTGCCGCTTTTTGCGGCAGTGCCGATCGCACCCGAAACCGGTTCGTTCATGCCAAGGCACTTCGGCCCGGCGGGCGCCTGAGCGAAGATGCCGCCCATGCCCAAGACCCCGCCCCCTCGCTCGGCGCGCACGCCGGGTGCCCGCCACGTGTCGCTGGTGGCGCTGCCCGATGCGGTGGTGTCGACGCTGGCCGGCATCTACGACGTGATGAACGCGCGCTCGTTGATGGGCACGCCCAGCGATTCGGCGCGCACGCCCTTCCAGGTGGAGATCGTGGGCGAGGCCACCGGCCCGTTGCAACTCGCGAGCGGCGTGCCGCTGTCGGTGCAGCGGGCCATCGCCGACGTCGAGTCGACCGACATCCTCATCGTGCCCTCGGTGCTCTTGCGCGGGAGCTGGGCCACCGGCCGCTACCCTGCGCTCGTGGCGTGGATCAAGCGCATGCACGAGCGCGGCGCGGTGCTGTGCTCGGCCTGCTCGGGCATCTTCCTGCTGGCCGAGACCGGCCTCTTCGACGGGCGCGACGCCACGGTGCACTTCGGCTACGCGCGCGAGTTCGCCGCGGTGCACCCGCAGGTCACCATCCACCCCGAGCGTGTGCTCGTGATCTCGGGCGGGCGCGAGGACCTGGTGAGCTCGGGCGCGTCGACCACCTGGCACGACATGGTGCTGTACCTCGTGGCCCGCTTCGCCGGCGCGACCGACGCGCAGGAGATCGCCCGCCTCTACGCGCTGCAATGGCACCAGGACGGCCTCACGCCCTACATCACCTTCGAAGGCAGGAGCGACCACGGCGACGCCGAGATCGCGGCCGCGCAGCGCTGGCTCTCGCAGCACTTCTCGGTGGCAAGCCCGGTGGAGGAAATGATCAAGCGCTCCAGGCTCGCAGAACGCACCTTCAAGCGACGCTTCACCGCCGCCACCGGCGTGGCCCCCATCGCCTACGTGCAGCGCCTGCGCATCGAAGACGCCAAGCGCCGCCTGGAGCGCACCGAGGCCTCGGTCGACGAGATCAGCTGGCGCGTGGGCTACGAAGACGCGGCCTTCTTCCGCCGGCTCTTCAAGCGCACGACCGGCCTGGCGCCGGGCGCCTACCGCAAGCGCTTCCGCATTCCGGAGTTCGCAAGGCCCTGAGAAGCCAGGCCCCGAGAAAGGCGACGCGCCCGCCTAAACTGCCGCCATGCCCGACGCCTCCGCCCCGAGCACCTCCCCCCCGGCCGCGCGCACGCTCGACCTCGCCGCCGTCGGCCTGGACGCACGCGAGCGTGCCGTGCTGGTGTCCATGACCCGCGTGCTCGATGGCCAGTCGGGCCTGCGCCTGCGCTGGGTCGACGATGCCCAGGCCTGCACCACCCTCTTCGTGCCGCACGACTGGACGCAGTACGTCGCCCCGCCGCGCGTGCTGGTCCGGCTGGCGCCGCGCGGCACCACGCCGGCCGACGCGCCGCGCGGCCTGGCGCTGGCCGTGCCGGTGCGTGTGGGCGACATGACCGAAGTGCTGGCCGCCGCGGCCGCGCTGCACGAGCTGGCGCTGGGTGCCGTGCAGCGCGAGCACGCGCGCATGGCCCTGAACGCGCTGCGCGACCTGCTGGTCGGCGCCCTGCTCGCCGGCGAACGCCGCCGCACCTGGCTCGGTGTGGGCGGCGGGCACGGCATGGTGGTCGACTTCCGGGCCGGCGAGATCGTGAGCTCGCTGCCCCAGGCCGAGCTGCTGCGCCGGCCGCTGCAGCTCGCCGAACCGCAGCGCGCGCCCGACACGGTGCCCTGGCCGGGCGAGCCCCACACCCTGCGCCTGTCGACGCTGCTGTGGGGGCTGACGCATGCGCTGGTCGACCAGGGCGTGTCGCCGCGCACCATCAACGGCCGCTACCAGCTCGTCGCCACGCCGGAGCCGGCCGCCCTCGTCCGCCCGAGCGCACCGCGGCTGGCGGCGGCCTGGACCCAACGCCCCATGAGCGTCGGCGAAGCGGCCGTGGCGGGCGGCCTGTCGGCCTTCGAGATCCTGTGGTTCCTGAGCACGGCGCTGGCCCTGGGCATCGCCACGCCGGCGGCCGAGCCGGCCGGCGCGTGACGGCGAGACGCCTCACAGCACCTCGTTGAACATGTGCAGCAGGTTGTCGCGCGTGCGCGGCCACAGGCCGCGGCGCGACCAGCGCGCGGCATCGATCTCCACGCAGCGGCGCGCGTCGTGCTCGAACACCGCTTCGAGCTGCGCGGCGAAGCCGTCGTCGCACAGGCTGAGCGTGATCTCGTCGTTGGTTTCGAGCGAACGGTCGTCGAAGTTGCTGGAACCGATGGCGCACCAGTGGCCGTCGACCGTCATCACCTTCTGGTGCAGCAGGCAGGTCTGGTACTCGAAGATGCGCACGCCGCCGTCGAGCAGCTTGTGGAAGTTGCGGTGCGCCGCGTGCTGCACGATGGGCATGTCGCTCGCTTCGGCCGAGGGCACCATCACCCGCACGTCCACGCCGCGCGCCACCGCCTTGCACAGCGCCTCGATGGCTTCGTCGTCGGGCAGGAAGTACGGGTTCTGGATGCGGATGCGCCGCTTCGCCACGCACACCACCAGGTGGTGCAGGATCTTCACCGCCGGCGGCGAGCCCTCGGCCTTCACGCTCGCCACATGGGCGGCCACCTCACCGTGGCGTTCCAGCAGCGGGAAGTAGGCGTCGCCGACGAAGAGCTCGCCGGTGTCCTCGACCCAGTTCTCGCTGAAGGCGGCCTGCACGCCGTGCACCGCCGGACCGCGCAGCCGCACGGAGAGGTCGCGCACGTGCTCGCGGTTCTCGGCGTCGCCGAGCCAGCTGTCGACGATGCAATGGCCACCGACGAAGGCCACACGGCCATCGATCACCGCGAGCTTGCGGTGGTCACGGTCGTTGACCACGCCGATGTGGCGCAGCTTGGTCGGGTGATGGAACACGAGCCGGCAGCCGGCCTCGCGCAGGCGGCGCTTCGCCTCGTCGCCCATCTTCTTGCCGCCGTTGCCGTCGACCATCACGCGCACCTCCACGCCCGCACGGCGCGTCGCCACCAGCGCCTCGACGAGACGCGCACCGAGCCGGCCTTCCTTCCACAGGAAGGTCTCGAAGTGCACGGAGGACCGGGCCTGCGCGATCTCGCCGAGCAACGCGTCGAAGAAGGCGCCGTTCTCCAGCAGCTCGACCGAATTGCCCTCGTACACCGTGCCCTGGCACAGCCCGGCCAGCGAGGGCAGCAGCTCGGTGACCGGCTTGTCGCAATCGACCGAGAGGCTCGGGTCGCGGTGACTGCGGATCGACCAGATCACCACGCCCAGCAGCACCGGCACGAGCATCAGGCCGACGATGGCGATGGCGGGCAGGGACACCTCGGCGGTCAGCAGCTCCATGCATTCACCCCACGCGGAAGTTGAGGAACTGCCACGGATCGTCGCGGTCGAGTTCCTCGTCGAAGAGCGACTCGCGGTGCTGCAGCGGCGTCCAGTCGGTGCGCACGCCGATCAGCTTGCCGAGGTAGGGGCGGATCATCGCCATCATCTCGTCGTGCGGCAGTTCGTCGGGCTCGAGCACGCCGCAGCCGGGGTGTTCGATCGCCCAGCGCACGCCGGCCACGATGGGCGCGGCCACCTGCAGCGAAGTCGCGTTGTTGCAGGGGCAGAGCTGGCGCGCCTCTTCGGCGGTGAGCTGCGAGCCGTACCAGTACGCGCCCTGGGCGTGGCCCATCAGCAGCACGCCGAGCTCGTCGCGGCCTTCGATGATGTCGTCTCGCAGCAGGCGCCGGTCGTCCTGCTGCTGCCACTGCCGGCCGGCGAGTTCATGCACCGAGAGCACCGCGTCGTCGCAGGGGTGGTAGGCATAGTGAACCGTGGGGCGGTACGCCGGTTGCCCGGGGTCTCCGACCGTGAAGTGGTCGGCGATCGAAATGGACTCCGCGTGCGTGATCAGAAAACCTTCGTAAGGCCCGCACAGCGGCGTCCAGCTTCGCACCCGGGTGCCGGCGCCGGGTCGCTTCAGGTAGATCGCCGCGCGGCAGCCCTCTGCATGGCGCGCGCCGTCACGCGGGAAGTGCCGCTCGTGGCTGCCCCAGCCCAGCTCGGCCGGCTGAAGCCCTTCGGAGACGAAGCCGTCGACCGACCAGGTGTTGACGAACTCGTTGCACCGCTTGGGCAGCGGGCTTTGCTGGGTGTCGTGTTCGGCGACATGGATCACGCGCACGCCGAGCCGCTGCGCAAGACGCGCCCAGCCGGCCCGGTCGGCTGGCGGCGCGGGGGGCGAGGCGAGGTCGAGCAGCGCCTGCTTCACGAAGAAGGACACCAGCCCCGGGTTGGCACCGAGCGTGATGAGCGCCGTGGGCCGGCCCGCGCCGCGCAGCGCGAGCACCTGTTCGCGCAGGTGGTAGTTGGTGCGCTGCGCCGGCGGCGTGGCCCGGTCGGTGTAGGCGCCGGGCCAGGGTTCGGTGGAGGTGTCGAGGTAAAGGCAGCCGTGCGCCTGGCACCATTCGATGAGCGCGCGGCTGCTGACGTCGACCGAGACGTTCAAGAGAAAGTCGCCCGGCGACAGCCGCGCCTCGAGCACCGACGCGTAGTTGTCGCGGTCGATCCGCACCGCGTGGTGCGGCACGCCGAGCTCGCGTGCCGCCTCGAGCCCGCGGTCGCTGGGCTTGAGGATCTCGATCTGGTCGGGGCGCAGGTCGAGGTGGCGCAGCAGCAGCGGCAGCACGGCCTGCCCGATGCTGCCGAAGCCGAGCATCACGACGCGCCCGTCGAAGGGGGTTCGGGTGGGAGTGGAAGGCATGACACGCCTCGGCAAACGGAGTGCCAGCGGTGAGCACCTTCTA
This sequence comes from Rhizobacter sp., assembly GCA_036402415.1. Lineage (GTDB taxonomy): Bacteria > Pseudomonadota > Gammaproteobacteria > Burkholderiales > Burkholderiaceae_C > Rhizobacter. The sequence goes on from DASWSY010000078.1 coordinate 20,408, forward strand.
CGCCACCACCGGCGACCCGCTGCTGCGCTTCGCGCCGCTTCAGGCCGACACCGAGGCCGACATCGTCATCGTCGGCGGCGGCTTCGCCGGGCTTGCCACCGCGCTGAGCCTGGTCGAGCACGGGCACCCCGACTGCCTGCTGCTCGAAGCCGAATCCATCGGCTTCGGTGCCTCGGGGCGCAACGGCGGCTTCGTCTCGGGTGGCTTCAGCCTCGACGCGGCACGGCTGCACCGGCGCATCGGCCACGACGAGGCCCGCAAGCTTTACCTCATGAGTGAAAGCGCGGTGCAGCAGATCCGCTGGCGCATCGGGCAGTACGCCATCGACTGCGAGCCGGTCTTTGGCGGCGTGATCGTGGCGAGCTGGTTCAACAACGACCAGAGCCTGCGCGAGCTGCAGGACTTCATGCTCGAACGCTTCGGCCTGCACTGGCAGTTCCTGTCGCGCGAGCAGATGCGCGAACTGCTGCACACCGACCGCTACCACGCCGGCCTGCACGAGCTCGACGCCTTCCACTTCAACCCGCTCAAGTACGCGCAGGGCAAGGCGCGCGCACTCGCCGCCGCCGGCGTCGCCGTGCACGAAGGCAGCCGCGTGCTGCGCGTGGCGCGCGACGGCGCCGGCTGGCGCGTGGAAACCGGCGGCGGCTCGGTGCGCTGCCGCGAGGTGGCGCTGTGCGCCGGCGGCTACATCGACGGGCTGTGCAGCGCGCTCTCGCGCAGCACGCTGCCCATCGCCACCTACGTGATGGCCACCGAGCCGCTGGGCGATCGGCTGCACGACGCGATCCGCACCGACGCGGCGGTGTTCGACACCCGCTTCGCCTTCGACTACTACCGCGCCCTGCCCGACACGCGGCTGCTGTGGGGCGGGCGCATGTCGATCCGCGAACGTTCGAGGGCCGAGCTGTCGGCGCTGCTGCACGCCGACCTCGTGCGCGTGTACCCGCAGTTGCGCGACGCGCGCGTCACGCACGCCTGGAGCGGCCTGATGAGCTACACGCGCCACCAGATGCCCTTCGTGGGCCGGCTGCCCGACGGCCTGTGGACGGCCATCGGCTTCGGGGGCCACGGCGTCGCGCCCACCACGCTCGGGGGCGAGGTGCTCGCGCGCGCGATGCTCGGCATCGAGCCGGTGCCGGACGCGCTGGCCGCCTACGGTCTGGAGCCCACCTTCGGCAGGATGGGCCTCGCCGCCGCGCAGTGCACCTACTGGGCGCTGCAGGCGCGCGATGCGCTGATGGGCTGGCGGCACCGCTGAATCGCAGTGCGCGACCCCTGCCGCTTCGAGTTAGGGATGAAGCCACACCTTAGGGGTCTGCAAACCCGTCATCACTTCCTAAGCTGAGCTTCATGCCCGGCGCGTGTTGGCGCGGGGCCGGTTCAGCGGAGGTTCAGATGACTCAGGAATTCAACGCCACGGCGAAGGCGATGGTCACGCGCGACGCACACGGCACGGTGCGCGACGTGCAGCATGTCGACGAGGTCTTCATCAGCGCGGCCGGCAGTCCCTTGCTCGCCGCGCACGACTACCTGCTGCGCTACGGCGCGCTGCTGGGCATCGGCGCGGCCGAGCTCGGCAACTTCAGCGCCGCCCCGGAGGCCGAGCCGCGCGCGCTCGGCGTGGAGTACCGCTACAGCGAGGAGAAGCCGCAGTTCGACATGACCACCGTCGTCTTCGAGCAGACGCTCTTCGGCCTGCCGATCTGGCAGGCCGGCGTGTCGGTGCACCTGCAGCGCGATCCCTTCGTCGTGGTGGCGGCACAGTCGAAGCGGCACGAGCAGGTCGACGCCGACCTGCCGAGCGCGGACACGCTCAAGAGCGCCGCCAAGCTCGACCGCAAGCGTCTCGTGAAGGAGCTGGGCCTCGAGCACGACAAGGCCGTCGACGCCTCCACCTTCAAGGTGCTGCGCCAGCGCCTGATGGTCTACCGCTACGACCCGGCCGAGCGGCTGCCACGCGAGCACGCCGATCCGCACGACCCGTCGCCCGGCGCGGCACAGCAGCACGGGAAGCCCGTCACGCCGCGCCATCTGCATCCCACGCTGCCGCTGCCGCCGGTGAACGAGCGCGTGCGCGCCGGCCGCCACCACGTGGTGATCGAACTCACCTTCTCGGTCACCTGGAACGGCATCGCCGACCTCGCCTGGGTGGCGCTGCTCGACGTGGAAACCCTCTCGGTGCTGTACCTGCGCGCCTTCATCGACGACGTGAACGGCCTGGTGTTCGAGACCGACCCGGTCACGCTGAACGGCGGCCCGCTGCCCAGCGCCACCAGCGCGCAGCTCAACCCGCTGCGCTCCACCGTGCAGCTGCCCGAGCTGGTGTCGGTGGCGGGCACCGTGTCGCTCACCGGGCCGCACGTCGCGGTGCAGGACCTCGAAGCGCTTGCCGCCGCGCCGCCCACGCGCCCGGCCGGCTCGCCCTTCAGCTACGACGCCCGCAGCAACCATTTCGCCGCCGTCAACGCCTACTACCACTGCGACCGCTTCTTCCACCTGGTGCGCGACCTCGGCTTCGACCTGCCCACCTACTTCACCGGCACGCCCTTCCCCTCGCCGGTGGACCACCGCGGCAACATCTGGGGCAGCACCAACACGATCAACGCCTACTGCGCGGGCAACGGCAGCTTCGGCATCCTGCGCACCGCCTTCATGCTGGCCGATCTGGGCGACGTGGTGAACCCGATCGGCCTGGCCTGCGACTGGCGCGTGGTGCTGCACGAGCTGGGCGGCCACGGCATCCTCTACAACCACGTCAACTCGCCCAACTTCGGCTTCGCGCACAGCGCAGGCGACAGCTTCGCCGCGGTGCTCAACGACCCGGCCACGCAGGCCCCCGACCGCTTCGAGACCTTCCCCTGGGTCTACAACGTGATCGACCGCCGGCACGACCGCGACGTGACCGCCGGCTGGGCCTGGGGCGGCATGTTCGACGTGGGCGGCTACCCGTCGGAAGAGATCCTCTGCACCACGCATTTCCGCCTCTACCGTGCGGTGGGCGGCGACGCTGCCGAGCTGAAACAGCGCGAATACGCTGCGCGCTACACCGCCTACCTGATGCTGCGCACCATCGGCTCGCTCACGCAGCCCACCAACCCGTCCGACGCCGAGGCCTATGCCACCGCCATGATCGCGGCCGAGCGCGGCAACTGGACGAGCGAAGACATGGTCGGCGGCGTGTACGGCAAGGTGGTGCGCTGGGCCTTCGAGAAGCAGGGCGCCTACCAGCCGCCCGGCGCTCCCACGCCGGTGGCCAGCGAGGGCGCGCCACCGGAGGTCGACCTCTACATCGACGACGGCCGCCATGGCGAGTACCCGTTCAAGGAACTGTTCTGGGAGACGCGCGACATCTGGAACCGCCACGACCCGGACGGCGAGACCAGGCACCAGACGCCCATCGTCTGCCGCCCGAACCATGCCTACGTGCGCGTGAAGAACCGCGGCACGAAGCCCAGCAAGGGCGGGCGTGTGCACGGCTGGCATGCACGCCCCGGTGCCGGC
>DASWSY010000079.1:0-6829 GCA_036402415.1 Rhizobacter sp.
CCCTTCGCCGAGCGCACCGGCTTCATCCGCCAGCTCACGCACTGGATGATCGAGCGCGGCGCCGGCGTGCTGCAGCGGCTGCACGCCTCGGGCGTGCCGGTGAAGCTGTCGATCAACCTGTCGACGCGCGACCTGCTCGACCTGGAGCTGCCGCAGAAGTTCGAGGCCCTGCTCGTCAAGCACATCGTGCCGGCCGAAGCCTTCTGCCTGGAGATCACCGAGAGCGCGATCATGGACGACCCGCAGCGCGCGATGGCCACGCTGGAGCGGCTGTCCAAGCAGGGCTTCCGCCTGTCGATCGACGACTTCGGCACCGGCTATTCCTCGCTCGCCTACCTGAAGCGCCTGCCGGTCGACGAGATCAAGATCGACCGCTCCTTCGTGATGGGCATGGAAAAGGATGCGCACGACGCACGCATCGTGCGCTCGACCATCGACCTCGCCCACGGCCTGGGCCTCACCGTCGTCGCCGAGGGCGTGGAGAACGCGCAGGTGTGGCAGCTCCTGCGCGAGCAGGCCTGCGACGAAGCGCAGGGCTTCCACATGAGCCGGCCGATGCCCAGCCACGAGTTCATCACCTGGTCGACCGGCTGGACCACGCGCCTGTCGGCGAGCAAGCTCACGAACGAGCGGGGCGTCAACGTCGTCCTGCACTGAGGCGCGGCTCAGCCCGGTTCGGTGCGGTTGCGGCCGGCCGCCTTGGCGCGGTAGAGGGCCTGGTCGGCGCGCTCGACGGCGCTCTCCAGGGTGTCGTCGTCCCTCAGCTCGACCAACCCGGCCGAGAAGGTGACCGAAAGGCCCGGCGCGATGTCGGCGAAGTCCAGGCGCGCCAGGTGCTCGCGCAGGCGCTGCAGGGCCAGCTCGGCCCGTGCGCTCGTCGTGTCGGGGAACATCACCATGAACTCTTCGCCGCCCCAGCGGCCGAGCAGGTCGGTGTTGCGCACCACCGCCTTGGCCGACGCCGAGAAGCGGCGCAGCACCTCGTCGCCGGCAGCATGGCCGTGGCCATCGTTCACCTTCTTGAAGAAGTCGATGTCGAGCAGGGCCAGGCACACCGGCGCGGGCTTGCGTGCACGCTTGCGCAGCTCGCCCTGCATCTGCTCGATCAGGTGGCGGCGGTTGTGCACCTGGGTGAGGTCGTCCCAGATCGCCAGCTCCTGCACCTTCGCCAGCGCGGCCTTCAGCTCGCTGCGCTGGGTGCGCACCCGCTCGTGCAGCGAGGCCACCTGCGTGGCCAGCCGCGCGATGAGCGGCACCACCAGGCAGGCATAGAGGAAGGTCACGAGCTGCACGCGCCACGGAAAGCGCTCGGGCGCGAGCCAGGTGCAGGCGAGGATGGTCAGCCCCAGGCAGGTGAGCGACACCACCACCAGCCGGCGCACCTGGCGCTCGGTCATGCCGAACATCGAATACGCGATGTGGCTGGCGCTGATGATGATCACCGCCCCGCTGGCCAGGCCCGACAGCGCGTACATCCAGTAGAAATACACCATGCCCACGGCCAGCTGCGCGAGCGCCAGCGCCGGATCGCGCTTGAAGCGCAGGTTCCAGCCGCTGCGGATGGCCAGATAGAAGAGGCTGCTGGTGAGCACCACCGTGGCGAACAGCCCCACGGTCGGTCCGAGCGGCGACAAGCCCAGCGCCACCTGCACCGCCGCCAACGCGGCATACAGCACATAGCAGAAGGTTGCGAAGAGCCAGGCCCGCAGGCGCAGCCGCTGGTCGGGGTCGCGGGTCAACACCCGGTCGGCAAAAGACGTCATGGGGCGCCATGGTTCCATGCGGCGAAGCGTCCGGTCAAACGGGATGGCGAGAACTCGCCTCCCTTCAGCGGATCCATGGCGCCAGCGCCCGCGCGGCCTGCCGCAACTGCGTGTCGTTGAAGCCGGCGTAGCCGAAGAGCCAGCCGCGACGGCGAGCCTGCAGGCAATAGAGGGACAGCGGCGCGAGGAAGACCCCGGCCTCGGCGGCCCGCCGGCTGAGCACGGTGTCGTCGTGGCGCGCATCCGCTTCATGCGCGAGGTGCATGCCGTGGCCGGCCTCGGCGAGCTGCAGGCGCCCGCCGCTGGCCCGGCGCAGCGCCTCGATGGCCACCGCCTGGCGCGCCGGGTACAGCTCGCGCATGTGGCGCAGGTGGCGCAGCAGGTGCCCTTCGGTGATGAAGCGCGCCAGCACCTCCTGCGTGGCGCCCGGGCCGTGGCGGTCGGTCAGCGAGCGGGCGCTGGCGAACGCCTCCACCAGCCCGTGCGGCAGCACGATGAACCCCAGGCGCAGGCCCGGGTGCAGCGTCTTCGAGAAAGTGCCCACATAGAGCACCCGTTCGCTGTGCGGCAGGCTGCACAGCGCCGGAATGCGGTGCGCGCCGTACTGGAACTCGCCGTCGTAGTCGTCTTCCACGATCCACGCGCGCTCGCGCCGCGCCCACTCCAGCAACTCCAGACGACGCGCCAGCCCCATGTGCACGCCGAGCGGGAACTGGTGGGTGGGCGTCACCACCGCCATGCGTGCCAGAGGCCAGCGGGCCGCGCCGTCGGCCACCGCGAAGCCCTGCGTGTCGACCGGCACCGGCCGGACCGAGACGCCGTGGCTCACCAGACATGCGCGGATGCCGAGATAGCCCGGGTCTTCGACCATCACCTCGTCACCCGGGTCGAGCAGCAGGCGTGCCACCAGGTCGATGGCCTGCTGCGACCCCGAGGTCACCACCACCTGCTCCGGCTCGCAGCGGATGCCGCGCGACACCAGCAGCCATTGCGCAATCGCGGCGCGCAGCGGCGGGTGGCCGGCCGGCGGGCCGTACTGCGCCGTGCTCTGCTGCAGCCCGATCGGCACCTGGCGCGCGATGCGCGACCACAGCGCGAACGGGAATGCGTCCACCGCCGGCGTGCCGATGCGGTAGGGCAGCACCGCCGAGACTGGCGGGCGCCACTGCAGGGCGGTGTCGGCGATGCGACGGCCGCGCTCGGACAGGCCGCCCTGCGGCAGCAACGCCGCGCGCTTGCGCGGCGCGGCCGGCACACGCAAGGCGGCGAGGTCAGGGGCGACGTAGCTGCCGTCGCCCACGCGGGCCACCACGTAGCCCTCGGCGCGCAGCCGCTCCAGCGCCCACAGCACGGTGTTGCGCGCCACGCCCAGTGCCTGCGCATGCTCGCGCGACGGAGGCAGCTTGCTGCCCGGCGCAAAGAGGCCCTGCTCGATGGCCTCGCGCAACTGGCGGTAGACGCGCTGGCGCAGCGGCGGCGCATTGGTTCTTGCATTCATCCGGAATTGGCTCCCTCGTGTCCGCCACCGACCTCTACCATGGGGTGCCAATTGTGGAGGACCCGATGACCGCCGACGCGCACGCCTTCCTCGCCCTGCATCACCAGCCCCGCGCGCTGCTCATGGCCAACGCCTGGGACGCCGGCTCGGCCAAGCTATTTGCCGGCCTGGGCTTCCAGGCCATCGCCACGTCCAGCGGCGCCAGCGCCATGGCGGCGGGCAAGCGCGATGGCGAACTCACGCGCGACGAGGCCCTGGCCCACGCCCGCGCCGTGGTCGAGGCGGTGGCGCTGCCGGTGTCGGCCGACCTGGAAAACGGCTTCGGCCCGGAGCCGCAGACCGTGGCCGAGACCCTGCGCCTGGCGATTGCCGCGGGCCTGGCCGGCGGCTCCATCGAAGACGCCCCCGCCGCGGGTTCGCCGCCCTATGCGATCGGGCACGCGGTCGAGCGCATCCACGCCGCCGTCGACGCGGTGCGTGCCTCGGGGCAACCCTTCGTGCTGACCGCGCGCGCCGAGAACTACCTGCGCGACCGGCCCGACCTCGACGACACCCTGCGCCGCCTGCAGGCCTACGAAGAGGCCGGCGCCGACGTGCTCTTCGCGCCGGCGCTGCCCGACCTGGCGGCGGTGCGCGCCGTGTGCAGCGCGCTGCGCAAGCCGGTGAGCTTCATGGTGGGCATTCCGGGCAAGTCGTTCAGCGTGGCCGAACTCGAAGAGGCGGGCGTGAAGCGCATCAGCTTCGCCACCTCGTTCTACCGTGCCGCGGTGCGCGCCGCGCGCGCGGCCGCCCTGGAAGTGCTGGAACACGGGACCTTCACCTACACGCAGCCTCGCTGACCCACCCACCGGAGCCCTGCCATGTCAGACCACGTCTACACCGCCACCACCGTCTGGTTGCGCGGCGACCAGCCCTTCAGCGACAAGAAGTACAGCCGCCGCCACGACATCCACTTCGACGGCGGGCACGTGATGCCGGCCTCGTCGTCGCCACTGTCGGTGCGCGTCCCCTACTCCGACCCGGCCGGTGTCGACCCGGAAGAGGCCTTCGTCGCCTCGATCTCGAGCTGCCACATGCTGTGGTTCCTCGACATCGCCTGCCGCGCCGGCTGGGTGGTCGACGGTTACCGCGACGAGGCCAGCGGCGTGATGGCGCGCAACGCACAGGGTCAGCTCGCGGTCACGCTCGTCACGCTGCGGCCCGCCGTGCGCTTCGCCGGCCGGCAGCCCACGCGCGAAGAACACGAGCACCTGCACCACCGTGCCCACGAAGAATGCTTCATCGCCAACTCGGTGAAGAGCGAGGTGCGCTGCGAGCCCGTGGTCGAAAGCTGAGCATGTACACGCCCGGCCACTTCGACGAACAGCGCCCCGAGCTGCTGCAGCAACTGCTGCGCGACCATCCGCTGGGCCTGCTCGTCACGCACGGCCCGGAGGGGCTCGACGCCAATCCGCTGCCCTTCCTCCACGATGCGCGCCCGGGCGGCGCCGGCGTGCTCACTGCCCACGTGGCGCGCGCCAACCCGGTGTGGAAAGAGGCGGCCGGCACCGAGGTGCTGGTGGTGTTCCAGGGCCCGCAGGCCTACGTCTCGCCCAACTGGTATCCGAGCAAGGCGGAGAACGGCAAGGCCGTGCCCACCTGGAACTACATCGTGGTGCAGGCACGCGGCACGCTCGTCGTGCACGACGACGTGGACTGGCTGCGCGAGCTGGTGACGCGGCTCACCGCCCGCCATGAGGCGACGCAGGCCACGCCCTGGCAGCCGGGCGACGCGCCGCCCGACTACCTGGCGGCGATGCTGCGCGGCATTGTCGGCATCGAGATCCCGCTCACGTCGCTGCGCGGCAAGTGGAAGATGAGCCAGAACCACCCCGCTGGCAACCGCGACGGCGTGGCCCGAGGCCTGCGCACGATGGGGGCCGGGTCGGCCGAGGTGGCGGCCTGGGTGGAGCGCTCGGCGTCGCGCTGATCAGTGGCCGGTGCCGGTGGCGGCGGGGCGGCGGGCGATCTCGGCCTGGCGCAGGCTGTCGGGCGACAGCGTGATCTGCGAGTGTTCGCCCTGGGCGACCAGTTCGGCGCGGCTGTCGCCCGCCTTGCGGCCCCACGTCGCACTCTGGCCCTGGCGCAGGTCGGGGCGGCCGTAGGTGCGCTGGAATTCCGCGGTGAGCGCCTTGGCGCTGACGGCCGCGTCGAGGCGCACGCTGTACAGGCGATCGTTCAGGAAGCAGTAGCGCACCGCCTTGAGCTCGGTGTCGCCGAAGAGCAGGTTCTCGTTGGCGCGCTGGTAGCACGTGAGCTCGCCTTCCTTCGACACCACCGTGGCCTCGCTGCCCAGGCGCTCGGCCTCGGCGCCCCACTCCACGCCGCGGAAGCCGCGCAACTGGAAGGCCTGCGCGCCCACGGTCACGAGCACGAGGCCGATCGCGGCGAGTCGGGCGGCGGTGCGTGCGGTGTGCTTCATGACGTGGAACCTTCGGGTGCTGCGATGGCGCCAGTGTCTGGGTGCGCGCAAGGCTGTGTCAATTCGTAAACGGCTGAGAGGACGCACCGTCATTGCGCACAAATTCGCGCTCGTTTCGCGTCCGCAGTGACGTTGTGCGTCACATCACGAATCGAGACTGCAACCGAAACGCAGCAACGTATCAATCTGTGTGCGCACCCTCAACCGTGAAATAAGTCGGCCGAGATTGCAGAACCTGGTTCGTTCGTTTTGGGAGATTTCACACATGAAGCGCAGACAACTGGTGATGGGCGCCCCCGCTTTCCTCGCGGTGGGCACGTTGGGTGGGCTGTCGGGCAGCTACGCCGCCACCGGGCCGGTGATCCGGTTCGGGCAATCGGCTTCGCTCAGCGGCGGGCAGGCGAGCTACGGCCGCGACATCCGTGACGGCATCAACGTCGCCTTCGCCGCGGCCTCGGCGATGCCGGGCAGCCCGCGCTTCGAACTCGTGACGATCGACGACGGCGGTGCGCGCGAGCGCTGCATCCAGAACGTGAACACGCTGGTCGAAGGCGGCGTGTCGGCCATCATCGGCCTGACCAACGGCGTGGCCGCCGAGGCCTGCGTGACGCTGGCCAACAGCCAGCAGATGGCGCTCCTCGGCACGGCCAGCGGCAACATGGGCCTGCGCAACGGCCCGTCGGGCGGCGTGTTCCACACCCGTGCCGGCTACGACCTCGAATACAAGCGCATGGCGAACTACATCAAGGAGTTCGGCATGCGCCGCATCGGCTACGTGTACCTCAAGGACACCTCGCCGGCCAACCTGAAGGTGATGACGGATTCGCTCAACGCGGTGCAGATCACGCCGACGGTGTCGATCGCGATCGAACGTTCAGGCACCAACTTCGAGGACGTGGCGGCCTCGCTGATGGCCGCCAAGGTCGACATCGTGCTGATCTCGGCCAACGCCGGGCCGGTGGCCACGATCATCAACCACATGTCGACCGCCAAATACCCGGGTCTTTTCTACGCCTCGTCCTACGCCGGCCAGGGCCTGATGGACACGCTCACCGCCCGCAAGCAGAGCTGCATCATGAGCATGGTGGTGCCGCGCCCGAACTCGGG
>DASWSY010000080.1:0-10535 GCA_036402415.1 Rhizobacter sp.
TTCCTCTTCGACAGCGAAGAGCAGCTCATCCGCATCGACATGAGCGAGTTCATGGAGAAGCACTCGGTGGCCCGCCTGATCGGCGCGCCTCCGGGCTACGTGGGCTATGACGAGGGCGGCTATCTGACCGAAGCCGTGCGCCGCAAGCCCTACAGCGTGCTCCTGCTCGACGAGGTGGAGAAAGCCCATCCGGACGTCTTCAACGTGCTGCTGCAGGTGCTCGACGACGGTCGCCTCACCGACGGCCAGGGCCGCACGGTGGACTTCAAGAACACGGTGATCGTGATGACCAGCAACCTGGGCTCGCACCAGATCATGCAGATGGCCGGGCAGGACCCCGAGGCCATCCGCGACGCGGTGTGGGTGGAGGTGAAGCAGCATTTCCGCCCCGAGTTCCTGAACCGCATCGACGAGACGGTGGTGTTCCACGCGCTCGACAAGGCCAACATCGAGGCCATCGCGAAGATCCAGCTCAAGGTGCTGGAGAAGCGCATGGAGAAGATGGAGATGAAGCTCGACGTGTCGCCGGCGGCGCTCGCCGAGATCGCGAAGGTGGGCTTCGACCCGGTGTTCGGCGCGCGGCCGCTCAAGCGGGCGATCCAGCAGCGCATCGAGAACCCGGTGTCAAAGCTGATCCTCGAAGGCAAGTTCGGCCCGAAGGACGTGATACCGGTGGTCGTCAACGCGAGCGGCGAACTGAGCTTCGAGCGCACGGTGCACTGACGCAGCGCTACCGCGAGGAACAGGCCGTGTCTCTTCGGAGGCACGGCCTTTTTTGTTGGCTAGCGGGTGGAGTCGCCCGCGTCCAGCACCGCATCCATGCGGCCGATCTGCAGGCGCGCCAGCGTCAGGTTCGCATGTGTCTTGTCGAGCACTGCGTGCAGGGCGAGGCCCGGGTGGTGCGGCACGGCACGCAGCAGCAGGTGATGCGTGCCGAGCGTGATGGCCGCTTCGGGCAGGGCATGGCCCATGCCGAGCGTGCGGCTGGTGTGCGCCATGGCGCCCAGCAAGGCGGCGCCGTGCTGGCCCAGGTCGGGCCCGCCGGGGCGGGCACCGGCATGCAGGTGGGCCTGGCCGGTGGCGGTGTCGAAGATGGCCACGCTCACCATGCCGGGCAACTGGATGAGCTGGTGCACGTAGCGGGCGAGCGGGCCGTCGTCGGGTTGCGGCTCGCGCGCGCCGATCGTCGGCATGGGCTTCATCGCCATGGGTGGCGCTGCCGGCGGCACGGCCGGCGTGGCCGCGGAGAGCGAACCAGGCTCCGTGACCAGCGGCGTGGGCGCGCTGACCGGGCCCTCGCTTCCCGCTGCACCCCGGGTCGCGCCCGGCAGCGGTGGCAGGCTCAATCCGGCTTCGGCATGGATCTGCTCACGCAGGCGGTTCCAGGTGCCGCTGATGAACGACCAGGCATCGGCCGGGCGTGTGACCTGCGGCGTGGTGCGCACCGTGACGCCCGTGCCGCGGCCGAGGTCGGTGCCGGTGCTGCCGAGCGTGGTCGAGTGGGCGAGGGGCAGCAGCAGCATGTGGCGGTTGTGCCAGTCGCGCTTGATCATGGCTTCGCGCAGCGGCTCGAACGACGAGGCCATCAGGTGCGGCGGCAGATCGCCCACCATGATCACGCCCAGGCGGCTGTAGCACAGCAGCACGCGGGCGAGCTCGTGGCGCTGGTGGGTGTCGGCGTCGGTCTCGGTGGTGTAGAGGCGCAGCGACGCTCCGCCGGCCGAAGGGAAGTCGACGAACTCCAGCGCCGCCAGCGGCGTGCCGAAGCCCTGGCGCCGGATCACGAGCTTCTGCACCGGCCGCCCGCTTGCGGAGGCCACGCCGGCCAGCAGCTTGCGCGACGAACTGGTGCCGATGTCGTGCAGGGCGATGTACTCGGGCAGCAGGTGGTCGAGCTGCTGCTGCATGGCCTCGGCCGGGTCGCACGAGACGAAGAGTTCGCGCTGCGTCGGGCCCACGGGGCGGCCGATGTCGCGTTGCGCTGCGTCGCCCTCGTCTTCGTCGCGTGGCTGCACCTGCGTGGGCACCGCGGTTTCAGCGCGGGTGGACTGCCATTCGTCGCGTTCGGAGGAGGGAGGGATCGACATGGATGAGTTCGCCTGACCCGGGCCGCCAGTGTAGGCCCGTTGTTTCAAAATGTGACTGCTGCCCCGGGGATGTTTTCACACCCACCGTGGAGAGCACATCCCTAAAGCATGCGAAGAGGGCCCGTCGATAGAATCCGGCCCTCTTTTCGCTCTTGGCAGCACCCATGTCGAACGCCAGCTCCCTCGTCCAGCCCACGCTTCCCGTGGTGATCGTCGGGGCGGGCCTGGCCGGCCTGACCGTGGCCTTGCATCTGGCGGAACACCGGCCGGTGGTGGTGCTCGCCAAGCGCAACCTGAACGAAGGTGCGACGGCCTGGGCGCAGGGCGGCATCGTGGGGGTGCTGGGCACCGACGACAGCATCGAATCGCACGTGCGCGACACGCAGGACGCCGGCGCCGGCCTGGTCGACGAGCACACGGCGCGTTTCATCGCCCAGCACAGCGCGGCCGCGGTCGAGTGGCTGGTGGCGCGCGGCGTGCCGTTCTCGCCCGACCCCGAGGGCCCGCTCGGGCTGCACCTGACCCGCGAAGGCGGCCACGCGGTGCGCCGCATCGCCCATGCGGCCGACGCCACCGGCAAGGCCATCCACGACGTGCTGCTCGACGAGGTGGCCCGCCACCCCAACATCCAGCTGCGCGAGCGCTGGATGGCGGTCGACGTGATCACCTCGCGCCACCTTAAGCGCGACGAGCAGCCGCACTGCTACGGCGTCTACGCGCTCGACATCGACCACCAGCGTGTCGAGACACTCCCGGCTGCAGCGGTGGTGATGGCGACCGGCGGCGCCGGCAAGGTCTACCGCTACACCACCAACCCCGACACCTCCACCGGCGACGGCATCGCGATGGCGTGGCGGGCGGGCGCACGCGTTGGCAACATGGAATTCATCCAGTTCCACCCGACCTGCCTGTACCACCCGCAGGAGCGCAGCTTCCTCATCACCGAGGCGCTGCGCGGCGAGGGCGGCCACCTGAAGCTGCCCGACGGCACGCGCTTCATGCATGCGCACGACGAGCGCGGCGAGCTGGCGCCGCGCGACATCGTGGCCCGCGCGATCGACTTCGAGATGAAGAAGCACGGTGTCGACAACGTGCTGCTCGACGCCACGCACCTGGGCGCCGAGTTCCTGAAGGAACACTTTCCGACCATCTACGCGCGCTGCCTCAAGCTCGGCATCGACATCACGCAGCAGCCCATTCCCGTGGTGCCGGCCGCGCATTACACCTGCGGGGGCGTCGTCACCGACCTCCACGGCCGCACCGACATCCCGGGCCTTTACGCTGTCGGCGAGACCACCTACACCGGCCTCCACGGCGCCAATCGCCTCGCCAGCAACTCGCTGCTGGAATGCGTGGTGCTGGGCCGCACCTGTGCCGACAGCATCCTCGCCCAGGGCGGGCAGCAGCAGACGCCGCTGCCGGCGTGGGACGAAAGCCAGGTCGAGAACTCCGACGAGCAGGTCGTCATCTCCCACAACTGGGACGAGCTGCGCCTCCTGATGTGGAACTACGTGGGCATCGTGCGCACCACCAAGCGCCTGGAGCGTGCGCTGCACCGCATCTCGCTGCTGCGGGGCGAGATCGACGACTACTACGGCAGCTTCCGCGTGACGCGCGACCTGCTGGAGCTGCGCAACCTCGTCGATTGCGCCGAGCTGATCGTGCGCTCTGCGCTGATGCGCCACGAGAGCCGCGGCCTGCACTTCAGCCGCGACTTCCCGCAGACCCTGCCGGTGAGCTTCCCCACCATCCTGATGCGGCCGGCGGGCCGCACGCAGCGTGGGCCGCAGCCGCGTGGCGCGGGCCCCACGGGTCTCTGGCGATAGGGCTCAGGCGGCGGCGAAGCGCGCCAGGCGCTGCTGAATGATCGCCTCGGCCTCGGCCATGATGCGGTCGATCAGCTCCTTCACGGTCGGCACGTCCTTGATCAGGCCCGCCACCATGCCGCACGACCACGCGCCCAGGTCCATCTCGCCTTCCTTCATGATGCGCGGGTAGACGCCGGCCACCTCGGCCGCGATGTCCTCGAACTTGATCGAGGCGCCGAGCTCACGCTCCTTCTGCAGCAGGCGCTCGACCGCGGCGTTCTTCAGCACACGCTCGGTGTTGCGCAGCGGGCGCATCACCAGCCGCGTGTCGAGCTCGGTGGCGGCGACGATCGCGTCCTTGACGTTCTGGTGCACCGGCGCTTCCTTCGTCGCGATGAAGCGCGTGCCCATGTTCATGCCGTCGGCGCCGAGCGCGAGGGCGGCCACCAGCGAGCGGCCATCGGCCATGCCGCCCGAGGCGACGAAGGGGATCTTCAGCTCTTCGGCCGCACGGGGCAGCAGGATGAAGTTGGGCACGTCGTCTTCGCCGGGGTGGCCGCCGCACTCGAAGCCGTCGACGCTCACCGCATCGCAGCCGATGGCCTCGGCCTTCAGCGCGTGGCGCACCGAGGTGCACTTGTGGATGACCTTCACGCCGGCTTCCTTCAGCGCCGGCAGGTACTTCTGCGGGTTGTTGCCCGCGGTCTCGACCGCCTTCACGCCGCCGTCGATGATGGCCTTCACGTAGCCGGGGTAGTCGGGCGTGTTGACCATGGGCAGGAAGGTGAGGTTCACGCCGAAGGGTTTCTTCGTCATCTCGCGGCAGCGTGCGATCTCGTGGGCGAGCAACTCGGGGCTGCGCTGCGTGAGGCCGGTGATCAGCCCCAAGCCACCAGCGTTGGAGACGGCCGCGGCCATCTCGGCGAAGCCGACGTAGTGCATGCCACCCTGGATGATGGGGTGCTCGATGCCGAAGAGTTCTGTGATGCGGGTCTTCATGGAGAGAGTCCTCTTGGGTGGGGTTCTAGGTCGTGAGGCGCGCGATGGCGGCCTGCTTGATCTCGCGCTTCAGGATCTTGCCGGAGGGCGTGCGGGGGAGCGGTGCATGCGCGCGTTCGATGTAGCGCGGGATCTCGAACTTCGCGAGGTGCCCTTCGAGGAAACGGCGCAGCTCGTTGACGTCGAGCTTGTCGCTGCCGTAGACGGTGGCACCGACCTCTTCGCCCAGGCGTTCGTCGGGCACGGCATAGACCGAGGCCTCGATCACCTCCGGATGCAGCAGGAGTGCCGCCTCGACGGCACCGCAGCCGATGTTCTCGCCGCCGCGGATGATCAGGTCCTTGAGGCGGTCGACGATGTAGAGGTAGCCCTCGGCGTCGATGTACGCGCCATCGCCGGTGCGGAACCAGTCGCCGTCGAACGCCTGCCTGTTGGCCTCGGGGTTGTTCCAGTAACCGGTGAAGACGGAGGTGCCGCGCACCCACAGCTCGCCTCGCTCGCCCGGTGGCAGCACACGGCCGCGCTCGTCGGTGACGCGCAACTCCAGCACCTGCGAGCAGTGGCCCGAGCTGCTGGGGTGGTCGAGGTAGTCCTGGCCGACGATGCCGGCGCCGATGGCGTTGGTCTCGGTCATGCCCCAGCCGATGTTGGGAATGGCCTGTGTGAAGCTGGCGTCGATCTGGCGCACCTGCTCGGGGGCGCGTGGCGCGCCACCGCCGCCGAGCGAGGCGAGGGTGGCGAGGCTGTAGCGGCCCGATTGCGCCACGCGGATCAGGTCACCGGTCACCGCGGCCGGGCCGGTGAGCGAGGTGAGGCGCTCGCGGTCGATCAGCTCGGCGGCCTTCTCGGCGTCCCAGCGGTACAGGCTGACAAGGCGGCGCTGCAGGCGGTAGCTGCCGAGGTAGGACGAATGCAGGCCCGTCACGTGAAAGAGCGGCACGGCTAGCAGCGTGCCGCCCTGCTCGGTGGGCTCGGGGCGCACGACGCCGTTGACCTTGTCGATGATGGCGTAGTCGAGCTCCCACGAGAGCAGGGCCGAGATCACCATGCGGTGCGTCGACGGCACGCCCTTGGGCCGGCCGCTCGAGCCCGAGGTGTAGAGCATGATGGCCAGGTCGTCGGGTTGCATGGCCACCGGCGGCATCGACACCTCACCGAGTGCCGCGGTGAGTGACTTCAGGTCACGTGCGCCGGCTTTGAGCTCGCGCGCGCGCACGGCCAGCACCTGCAGCCCGTCGACCGGCTTCTGCGCCAGCCGGTCCAGCCGCTCCTGGTCGGCGAGCAGCACCTTCACACCACCATCGGCGAGTGCATAGGCCATGTCGTCGGCCTGCCAGTGTGCGTTCATCGCGACGGCGATCGCGCCAATGGAGGTGATGGCGCTGAAGGCCATCATCCATTCGGGGTAGTTGCGCATCGAGATCGCCACACGATCGCCCGGCTTCACGCCGCACTGGTGGACGAGCACGTGGCCGATGCGCGAGGCCTGCTGCCACGCTTCTCGGAATGTGTAGCGCTCTTCCTCGTAGATCAGGAAGGGCAGGTCGGTGAGGTAGAGCTCGTAGTAGTCGCGCAGCGTGGGCGGCGCGTTCTTGAACGCCTTGACTCTGCGGCCATGGGCGACGATGTTGATGAGCTCGCCGGGCTGCCCCGGCGCGGTGAGTTCGGCGATCGCTTGCGCGCGGCGCATTGGTTCGGGCATTCAGCGCCCCTTGAAGACGGGCTCGCGTTTCTCGACGAAGGCCTTGGCGGCTTCCTTGTGGTCTTCCGTCTGTCCGCAGTGGATGTGGTGCGTGGCTTCGAGGTCCAGGCACTCGTCGACTTCGCCGGCCATTGCGCGGTTGAGGTTTTCCTTCATGTAGCGGTAGGCGACCGCCGGACCCTTGGCGAGCCGGGCGGTGATCTCGTTGGTGCGTGCGCCCAGGTGCTCGGGTTCGGCCACCCAGTTGGTGAGGCCCAGGCGCAGGGCTTCGTCGGCCGAGACACGGTCGGAGAGCATGTACAGCTCGCGTGCCTTGGCGGCGCCGATCAACTGCGTCATGAAATAGGTGCCGCCGTAGTCGCCGGCAAAACCCACCTTGGCGAACGCGGTCGTCATGAAGGCGCTGCTCGACATCAGCCGCAGGTCGCAGGCCATCGCGAGCGACAGGCCGGCGCCGGCCGCGGCGCCGGGCAGCACCGCGAGCGTGGGCTTGGGCATCTTGAAGAGCCGGCCCGCCGTCTCACGCTGGCTGTGGCGCTGCTGGTGGATGGCTTCGTCGATGGTGCGCTGGCCCACCGTGCCGTCACCGGCAGCGGCCATGCCCTTCACGTCGCCACCGGCGCAGAAGGCCTTGCCCGCGCCCGTGAGCACGACGCAGCGCACTTCGCTGTTGAACTCGGCCGCGACGAGTTGCTGCTGCATCGCCTGGAGCATGGCCCGCGAGAGGGCGTTGCGCGCCTCGGGGCGGTTCATCGTCAGCGTGAGCACGCCGCCGTGCAGCGTGGCTTGCAGGTCGGGCGTGCCGGTGTCGAGCGTGGTCATGGTGTCGTCTCCTGTGCTCAGTTCACGAGCCCGAGTTCGCGGGCTTCTTGTTCGTAGTGCGGATACGAGGCCTTCAGCGTGGCGCTGTTGAGGATCATCTCGGCGGCCTGCTTGCGCGTGCCGGCCTCGAAGACCTTCGTGCGGATCCACACCGACTCGGTGCGGGCGCTTTCGCTGAGCGCGATGATCTCGCGCTCGAGGTCGTAGGCCTGGCCCACGAAGAGCGGGCCCTGGATGAGGCGGATCTGCTGGCCGGCGAAGAGCCCGACCGCCGGTTGCCTGCCCTTGAAGCCGGCGAGCGCCGAGGTGCTGCCCAGCAGCACGCTGATCATCTCGATCGGGATGATGGCGCGGCCCCACGGCGACGACGCACCGCCTTCGGCCGTGTACCAGGGCGAGGGTTCGGTGATGACCTTGAGCTTGGAGTTCAGCGTGAAGGGGTAGTAGTCGCCCATGTGCTGGTCGAAGCCCATGGCGATGGTCTCCTTCTGCGCGCCGCGCTGGCCCACCTTGAGGTCGCGGTTGATCACGAGGCCGGTGGCGGGGCGCAGCTTGGCGATGCGCTGCGGGATCTCGTGCTGCGCGTCGGGCACGTCGCCCACCGAGGCCGTGCCGGTGAGCACGGGCGTGCCGTCCTTCTTCTCCGCCCAGATGCGCACGAGCGTCTCGCCCTTCTTGGGCGGCTGCACGAAGGCACGCACCTCTTCGCCTTCGACGACCATGTTCTGGTAGTGCGCACTGATGCAGCCGCTCTCGAACCACGCGTTGCCGAAGAGGCTCGCGAGCAGCGGGTCGAACTGGCTGAAGTGCGTGGGGCCTTCGATCGGGCCGGCCTTCAGGCCGAGCTCGCCGGCGGTCTTGTCGTCGTGGATGGAGAGGTGGCCGCCGTAGGTCTGCTCGGCGAGCATCTGGCGGGGCTGGCGCAGGGGGCCGCACAGGGCGAGCGTGGTGTCGAAGGGGGCGGTCATGTTCGTCGTCCAGGCTGCGATGAGAGCGACGAGCATAGGCCTCGTGACCGCCCCGCACAGTCACGCGGGTGTCAGGTACCACGGGCGTGATGACCGAAGATGCAGGTCCGCGGCGCGCTTGCGCTGGTCCTCCGCAAAAACCCGAATCCGCCCATGGAACTCCACACCACCACACCGCTCCCGGCCCACGGCTGCATCGAAACGCAGGTCGTCGGCAACGTGCTGCTCATCGGCATCAACCGCCCGGCCAAGCGCAACGGCTGGACGCCCGAGATGTTCCGCCAGCTCGGCGAGGCCTACACGCGGCTGGACGACGAACCCGAGCTGCGCGTCGGCGTGCTGCATGCGTTCGGTGACCACTTCACCGCAGGCCTGGACATGCCCGCGGTGCAGGGCCACCTGGAGCGCGGCGAGAAGCTGATTCCCGAAGGGCTGGTCGAGCCGCACGACTTCGGCAAGCCCGGCTACCGCCGCCGCACCAAGCCGGTGGTCGCGGCGGTCAAGGGCATCTGCTTCACCGTGGGCATCGAGTTGATGCTGGGCGCCGACATCGTGGTGGCGGGCGAAGACTGCCGCTTCTGCCAGAAGGAGGTGCAGCGCGGCCTCATGCCGGGCGGTGGCGCCACGCTGCGCATGTCGGAGCGTGCCGGCCTCGGCAACGCGATGCTGTACCTGCTGACCGGCGACGAGTTCGACGCCGCCACGGCCTTCCGGCTCAACTTCGTGCAGAAGGTGGTGCCCAATGCGCAGGTGCTCGACGAAGCGCTGGCGATCGCGCAGCGCATCGCGGCGCAGGCGCCGCTCGCGGTGACGGCGACGCGCCTCAACGCGATCAAGGCGGTGGAAGAGGGCCCGGCGGCGGCCGTGGCCGACTTCGCCGCCACCGCGAGGAAGATCTTCGCCAGCGAGGACTGGGCCGAGGGCGTGCGTTCGTTCGTGGAGAAGCGCCCCGCCGTCTTCAAGGGGCGCTGAGGCTCACAGGCGCTCCAGCACCCGCATGGAGTAGTCGATCGCGCGCACGTCCTTGGTCAGGCGGCCGATGGAGATTCGGTCGACGCCGGTGGCGGCGATCTCGCGGATCTGGCCGAGCTGCACGTTGCCCGAGACTTCGAGCAGTGCACGGCCCTGCGTCACGGCGACGGCCTCGCGCATCTGCGGTTCGGTGAAGTTGTCGAGCAGCACGCTCTTCGCGCCGGCGTCGAGCGCTTCGCGCAGTTGCGCGATGTCTTCTACCTCCACCTGGATGTCGACGCCCGAGTTGAGCGCCTGCGCGTTGCGCAGCGCCTGGGCCACGCCACCGGCGGCGGCGATGTGGTTCTCCTTGATCAGGATGCCGTGCCAGAGCGCGAGGCGCTGGTTCTGGCCGCCGCCCACACGCACCGCGTACTTCTGGGCCTGGCGCAGGCCGGGAATCGTCTTGCGCGTGTCGAGCACCGCGCAGCCGCGCGGGTTGGGCGAGGCACCGGCGATGGCGTCCACATGCCGGCGCGTGACGGTGGCCGTGGCCGACAGCAGCTGCAGGAAGTTGAGCGCCGGGCGTTCGGCCGAGAGCAGGGCGCGGGCGTTGGCCTCGATGTGGCACACCAGCGTGTCGGGGGCCATCAGTGCGCCTTCGGCCACGTGCCAGTCGATGCGGGCGTCGTTGTCGAGGGCCTTGATGCAGCCGTCGAACCACTCGCGACCGCACAGCACCGCTTCCTCGCGCACCAGAACGCGCGCCTTCACGCGCTGGGCGCCGGGCACCAGCATGGCGGTCCAGTCGTGGCGGCCGATGTCTTCGCTCAGCGCGTCGTGGATGTTGCGCTCGCGCGCCTGTTCGAGGGTTTCGTTGTGGTCGTACATGGAAGCTCAGGCCGCGCCGATGTTCGGCACGAGGCCGGGCTTCTGGGTGGCGGTGGGGTTGCGCTTGACGAAGTCGAGCATGCGCTCGATGCAGCCGAGCGCCTGGCTGCGGATCGGCTCATCGACGTGAATCTCGCCCACGCCTTGCTCCAGGCAGGCGACCACGCCCTGCAGTGCGTTCATCGCCATCCATGGGCAGTGCGCGCAGCTCTTGCAGGTGGCGCTGTTGCCGGCAGTGGGCGCTTCGATCAGCGTCTTGCCCGGCGCGAGCTGGCGCATGCGGTGCAGGATGCCGTTGTCGGTGGCG
>DASWSY010000081.1:0-3303 GCA_036402415.1 Rhizobacter sp.
ATGACGTCCTGCTTGGTCTGGGCCGAAGTCAGGTTGGCGTAGAGGAAATGCTGACCCGCCCCCTGGGCGGCATCGTGCAGTTCATCGACGCGGTATGCGCGTATCGACTGGACTATGTTTGGACGGACTGTCTGCAACAGCATGGTCACGTTCCTCCTTAGGGTTCAAAAACAAAAACCTTGGGCGATCACTTCACGATGCGGCGAAAGCTCGCGTAGTGGTCGTCCGTGTAAAAGCAGGCGTCGGGGGCGGTGGGCTCCTGGCCACCACACACGATGCGACGCGCGCCACGGTTGCGCGCGCCGGGGGTCTTGACGGTGTATTCGCGGTAGTAGCCGCGAGGCTGGATCGGGAGCAGCCGTTCGCGGTTGCCGAAACGACTGCCATCTTTTTCGTACGGGAATGGCCCACCAGCGCGGATCAGGCGCTCGGTCTCCTGGGCTTCGGCTGGAAGGCTGGCCAGTGCGACGGTCTGGACCAATGCTGCCGGCGGTTTGGCCGCAGCGGTGTTGCCCAGAACAGCGGCCCCCGCCAGCACCACCACCGTCAGAAAGTTGGCAAGCGCCGACTTTCCAGAGGACGGCCACCCAAGCTGCCGACCGAAGAGAACCACGGGTTATCCCTGAAAAATGAAACCGAGATGGTACCGAATCAGGGCGGAAAGCTCAAGCCGCTGCCTCAAATTGAGGCAGGATTACCGCGAAGTTTGCGTGCGCAAACTATCTCTCTTCGAGGGACAGAATCAGCCCTTTTCACACACCAGAGGGGCGATTTGCTGTTTTCCCGAAGATGACATCGCCGTCACATTGCCCGCCCGGTGCGCACGGCCTTGGTGAGCGCGTCAGCGCAGGCTGTTGGCGTCTGCCACCGTCAGTGCCGTCATGTTGACGATGCGGCGCACGGTGGCCGATGGGGTGAGGATGTGCACCGGCTTGGCCGCCCCGAGCAACACCGGACCGATCGCGATGCCGCCGCCGGCCGCCGTCTTGAGCAGGTTGTACGCGATGTTGGCGGCGTCGATGTTGGGCAGCACCAGCAGGTTGGCCTCGCCGGTCAGCGTGGACTCGGGCATCAGCTGCTGCCGGTAGGCGGCGTCGAGCGCCGCATCCCCGTGCATTTCGCCGTCGACTTCCAGCCAGGGCGCCTGTTCGTGGATCAGCGCCAGCGCCTCGCGCATCTTGATGGCCGAGGGCTGGTTGCTGGAGCCGAAGTTGCTGTGCGAGAGCAGCGCCGCCTTCGGCAGCAGGCCGAAGCGCTTCATCTCCTCGGCCGCCATGATGGTGATCTCGGCCAGCTGTTCGGCGGTCGGGTCGTAGTTGACGTGCGTATCGACCAGCATCACCTGCCGGTTGGGCAGGATCAGGCCGTTCATGCAGGCGTAGGTCTTGGCGCCCTTGCGCAGGCCGATCACCTGGTTGATGTAGTGCAGGTGGAGTGCGGTCGTGGCCCAGGTGCCGCAAAGCAACCCGTCGACCTCGCCCTTGTGCAGCAGCATCGCGCCGATGAGCGTGAGCCGCCGGCGCATCTCGATCTTGGCGTACTGCTGCGTCACGCCCTTGCGGGCGTTCATGCGGTAGTAGGTCTGCCAGTAGTCGCGGTAGCGGTCGTCCTGCTCGACGTTGACCACGTCATAGTCGCGCCCGGCCTGCAGGCGCAGGCCGAACTTCTCGCAGCGCTGCGCGATGATGGCCGGCCGGCCGATCAACGTGGGACGTGCGAGGTTCTCGTCGACCACCACCTGCACCGCACGCAGGATGCGCTCTTCCTCGCCCTCGGCATAGGCCACGCGCTTGTGCTGCGCGGCCTTGGCGATGGTGAAGATCGGCTTCATCGTCGTGCCGGAGGCGTAGACGAAGGTCTGCAGCTTGTCGCGGTAGGCGTCGAGGTCCTTGATGGGCCGTGTGGCCACACCCGATTCGGCGGCCGCCTTCGCCACCGCCGGCGCGATCTTCATCATCAGCCGCGGGTCGAAGGGCTTCGGGATCAGGTAGTCGCTGCCGAAGCTCAGGGTCACGCCGGCATAGGCCGCGGCCACGATGTCGCTCTGCTCCGCCTGCGCCAGCTCGGCGATCGCATGCACGGCCGCGATTTCCATCTCCACGGTGATCGTGGTCGCCCCGCAGTCGAGCGCGCCGCGGAAGATGTACGGGAAGCACAGGACGTTGTTGACCTGGTTCGGGTAGTCGGTGCGGCCAGTCGCGATGATCGCGTCGCTGCGCACTTCCTTCACCTCCTCGGGCAGGATCTCCGGCGTCGGGTTGGCGAGCGCCAGGATCACCGGCTGCTTGGCCATCCTGGCGACCATGTCCTTCTTGAGCACACCACCGGCCGACAGACCGAGGAAGACGTCGGCCCCCTCCATCACCTCAGACAGTGTGCGCAGTGTCGTCTTCTGGGCGAAGACGACCTTGTCTTCGTCCATCAACTCGGTGCGGCCTTCATAGACCACGCCGGCAAGGTCGGTGACCCAGATGTTCTCGCGCGGCAGGCCGAGCTTCACCAGCAGGCTCAGGCAGGCGAGCGCCGCCGCCCCCGCGCCGGAGGAGACGAGCTTGATCTCAGAGAGCTTCTTTCCCGTAACCCGCATCGCATTGAGCACGGCGGCACCGACCACGATCGCGGTGCCGTGCTGGTCGTCGTGGAACACCGGGATGTTCATGCGGCTGCGCAGCGCGCGCTCGACGTAGAAGCAGTCGGGGGCCTTGATGTCTTCGAGGTTGATGCCGCCGAAGGTGGGCTCCAGCGCGGCAATGATGTCGATGAGCTTGTCGAGGTTCTTCTCGTTGACCTCGATGTCGAAGACGTCGATGCCGGCGAACTTCTTGAAGAGCACGCCCTTGCCTTCCATCACCGGCTTGGCCGCCAGCGGGCCGATGTCGCCCAGGCCGAGCACGGCCGTGCCGTTGGTGATGACCGCGACGAGGTTGCCGCGCGAGGTGTAGCGGAAGGCATTGGCCGGATCGGCCACGATCTCTTCGCACGCCGCGGCCACGCCGGGCGAGTAGGCAAGCGCCAGGTCGCGCTGGTTGACCAGTTGCTTGGTCGCGGCGATGGCCACCTTGCCGGGGGTGGGGAACTCGTGGTACTCGAGTGCAGCGCGGCGCAGCTCGGCACGCTTTTCTTCTGAAGAGCTCATGGCCATCTCTCTGTTTGCAGTCGCGTGCGCCAGGGGGGCGCGAACGGTGGGCAGCGATTGTAGGAGCGCCCCGTGCGGCGGCGTGCGCGTAATTGCGTATCGCCGCGGCACGCCCGTCCGCAATACTGCGGCCCTGCTCGGCGCCCGTGACCGCATGTACAACTCCA
>DASWSY010000082.1:0-9557 GCA_036402415.1 Rhizobacter sp.
CCACCAGTCGATAAGGCTTGGCCAACAGCAGCACCCCCGGGTCGAGCCGGCCGTGGTGCACGATCGCGTTTTCGGTGTAGCCCGAGGTGTAGAGCACCCGGAGCCGGGGGCGCAGCTTGCACGCCGCATCGGCCAGCGCCCGGCCGTTCATGCCGCCGGGCATCACCACATCGGTGAAGAGCAGGTCCACCGCGTCGTGGCGCTCGATCACGGCCAGCGCATCGGCGCCGTTGTCCACGTCGATCACGCGGTAGCCGAGCGAGCGCAACTGCTGGCAGGCGTAGCGGCGCACCATCTCGTCGTCCTCGACGACGAGGATGGTCTCGGTGCCACCGGTGGGCATGATGCGCTCGGCCACCTCGGGGCTGCCGCTGCTCGCCTGCAGCGCCCGGGGCAGGTAGAGCTTGACGGCCGTGCCGTGCCCGAGCTCCGAGTAGATGTTGATGTGCCCGGTCGACTGCTTGACGAAGCCGTACACCATCGCCAGACCGAGCCCCGTGCCCTTGCCCTTGTCCTTGGTGGTGAAGAAGGGCTGGAACACGAGCTCGAGGTGGTCGGGCGCGATGCCCTGGCCGGTGTCCGACACCGCCAGCATCACGTACTGGCCCGGCTTCACCTCGGGGTGCAAGTCGGCGTAGGCCTGGTCGAGCACGGTGTTGGCGGTTTCGATGGTGAGGCGGCCGCCCCGCGGCATGGCGTCGCGCGCGTTCAGGCACAGGTTGAGCAGCGCGTTCTCGAGCTGGCCCTGGTCGACCATCGCCTGCCACAGGCCGGCGGCGCGGATGAGCTCGATCTCGATGTGCTCGCCGAGCGTGCGGCGCAGCAGCGAGTCCATCTGCGCGATGAGCTGGTTGACGTCGAGCGGCTTGGGGCTCAGCGCCTGCTTGCGCGCGAAGGCGAGCAACTGCTGCGTGAGGCCGGCACCGCGCTGCGCGGCAGACACGATCATCTCGGCCAGCAGTCGCTGGTCGGTGCCGTCGTCGGCCTGCTCGGCCAGCAGCTCGGCATTGCCGAGCACGACGGTGAGCAGGTTGTTGAAGTCGTGCGCCACGCCGCCGGTGAGCTGGCCCACGGCTTCGAGCCGCTGCGACTGCATCAGCCGGGCATTGAGCTTGGCGATGTCGTCGCGCTGGCGCTGCAATGACTCGGCCGCCTGGTTGAGCCGCACCATCAGCTCGCCCAGTTCGCCGCGTGGCAGCGGCGGCTCGATGCGAGCGCCCAGGTCGCCTTCGGCGAGCTGGCGCGCCATGCGGGTGGTGCGCACGATCTGCCGGCGCAGCACGATCTCGGCGAAGAACCACACCACCGCGAACAGCGTCAGGGCCAGCACCGCCAGGAGCCCCAGTTCTTCGCCGAAGCGGCGGTTGGCCGCGGCGAGAAGGCTGCTCTTGGGTGCGCCGGCGGCCAGCCGCAGGCCGGCCTCCTGGAGCGACGCCCCATCGGCCAGCGCCCACACGTGCGTGCTGCCGCCCGGGTCGGCCATCTCGCCGTTTGCGGCACCGGGGTGGCGCGCGGCGAACTGGTGCAGCACCGACCCGGCGAGCGTCGCGCTTTCGTCGGGCAAGGCGCCCGGTCCGTTGGAGCGCGCGTAGACCCCGCCCTTGCGGTCGAACAGCACGAGGCTCGCCCCTGGCAGCGCCGGGGCATCGCCTTCGAAGAGCTTCTGCAGGTTGAGCGAGGCGAGCAGCACGTACTGCAGGTCGCCCTGCGGCGAGCGCACCGGGTGCGCGATCTGCAGGACCGCCACGCCCGTCAGGCGGCCGAAGACGGGCTCGATCACCACGCGCGCGCCGTGAGTCGCCTGGGCCGCCTTGAAGTAGCCCCGGTCGCGCAGGTCGAGTTCGCGGCCGGTGCGCAGGGAATCGCAGAACAGCCGCCCGTCGGGCTTGATGGTGAGGATGCCGGTGTACTGCGGGTAGGTTTCGCGCACCTCGGACAGAAAGGCCGAGCAGGCGGCACGGTCCTCGGTCGCCAGGTCGCGCGCACGGGCGAGGCCGTAGAGGAGCTGCGCCGTGCCCTGCACCCGGTCGTGCAGCGTCTCGGCGCGGCGCTGGGCGAAGGCGGCGAGCATCGCGGTGTCGGCTTCGACCTCGCGGTCGCGGTCGTGCAGGAACCGCGCCAGCGCCATCAGCACGGGCAATGCCGTGGCCAGCAGCGTGAGCAGCAGGAGCCGCGTTCTGATGCTCATGGTGTCGATCGCTCCCTGTGCGCCTTGGGCGCTGCTATGCTGCCTCGGCGGCATGATAAGCGCCGCCACCGTGCGAGCTGTCACGTGTCCCAGGGAGTCTTTGCCTCATGCCCGATGGTCGGCTGCTGATCCTCGATGACGACCCCATGGTCGGCCAGATCCTGTCGATCGCCTCCAAGAGCGCCGGCTTCGAAGCGCGCTGGTGCGAAGCGCCCCAGGCCTTCTTCGACGCGGCCGCCGAGTGGCAGCCCACGCACGTGGCGGTCGACCTCCTCATGCCCGACATCAGCGGCCTGGACGTGCTGCGCCGGCTCGCCGAGCGCGGCTGCCGTGCGGCGGTGATCATCTCCAGCGGCATGGGGGCCGGCGAGCTCCAGGACGCGCTCGACGAAGCACGCGCCCTCGGCCTGCACACGGCCGGCGTGTTGCCCAAGCCTTTTTCGCTGGCGAACGTGCGCGCGCTGCTGAAACCCGCCGGCTGACGAGCGACCCGCTCAGGCCGCCTCGTCCCGGTCGGGCGGAAGGCGCTCCAGCATCACCGCGTAGTCGCGGTAGCCCATGCGGCGCCAGAACGCGAGCGCCCGCGCGTTGCCGGCGAGCACGTCGACGACGAGGCGCTTGCCGGGCCAGCGCTCGAAGACGCTGAGCATGAGGTGGCGGGCCACGCCCTGGCGGCGGTGCTCGCGCTGCACGAAGATCTGCCGCAGGTAGACGCAGTCGGGCTCGTGGCGCCACAGCACGTAGGCCACCAGATCGTCGCCGTCGAAGCCGAGCAGGGCCTCGTAGCCGTCGTCGGCCAGCCAGGCGTGCATGCGCTCGACCAGCTCGCATTCGCCC
Source organism: Rhizobacter sp. (assembly GCA_036402415.1). Lineage (GTDB taxonomy): Bacteria > Pseudomonadota > Gammaproteobacteria > Burkholderiales > Burkholderiaceae_C > Rhizobacter. The sequence goes on from DASWSY010000082.1 coordinate 3,026, forward strand.
ATCGGGTTGCGGTGGCCTTCGTCGCGGATCAAGAGGTGGTTGAGGCGGCCGAGCGCCGGCGCATCGGCCAGCGAGGCCGGACGGAAGCACAGGGACTCTTCGACCATGCGGTCCATCCTAGCCAGGGAGCCCCTGCACCTGCTCTTCGGGTCTACCCCAGAGGGACATTCACGCCGCGTTCACGCACGCTGGAACTTGAACACCGCCACACTGGCCATGAGGTTGGGGAAACGGCGCACGGCGCGGCCGTCCTGGATGCCGAAACCGTCGAGCACCTGGAAGCCGTCCTTGCGCAGCAGCACCTCGCAGTCGGTGTAGGTGCCGACGCGGATGTTGGGCGTGTCGTACCACTGGTAGGGCAGGGCCTTGGTGACCGGCATGCGCCCCGTGGCCACGCGCAGGCGGTTGGGCCAGTGTGCGAAGTTGGGGAAGCTCACGATGCCTACGCGCCCCACGCGCGCGGTCTCGCGCAAGAGCCGCTCGGTGTGGCGCAGGTGCTGCATGGTGTCGAGCTGCAGCACCACGTCGAAGCTCTGGTCCTCGAAGATGGCCAGGCCCTCTTCGAGGTTGAGCTGGATCACATTGACGCCGCGCTGCGTGCAGGCGAGCACGTTGGCGTCTGAAATCTCGATGCCGTAGCCGGTGCACTGGCGCTTGTCGCGCAGGTAGGCCAGCAGCTCGCCGCTGCCGCAGCCGAGGTCGAGCACGCGCGAACCGGGGGGCACCAGCTCGGCGATCAGTTCGATGTCCTTCCGGTCGCTCATGCCGCGATCCCCTTCAGCGCTTCCTTCGCGATGCCATCGAAACGCGCACGCATGAGCGCGTGGTAGCGCGGGTCGTCGAGCAGGAAGGCGTCGTGCCCGTGCGGTGCGTCGATCTCGGCGTAGCTCACGTCGAAGCGGTTGTGCAGCAGCGCCTTCACGATCTCGCGCGAGCGCGCCGGCGAGAAGCGCCAGTCGGTCGTGAAGCTCACGAGCTGGAACTTGCAGCGTGCGTTCGCGAACGCCGCGGCGAGGTTGCCGCCGTGCTCGCGCGCGGGGTCGAAGTAGTCGAGCGCGCGGGTGATCAAGAGGTAGGTGTTGGCGTCGAAGTACTCGCTGAACTTGTCGCCCTGGTAGCGCAGGTAGCTCTCGATCTCGAATTCGATGTCCTGCGTGCTGTAGGCGGGTGCCTCGCCTTTGAGGTTGCGGCCGAACTTGGCCTCCATCGAGTCGTCGGAGAGGTAGGTGATGTGGCCGATCATGCGCGCCACGCGCAGGCCGCGCTTGGGCACCACGCCGTGCGCGTAGAAGTGGCCGCCGTGGAACTCGGGGTCGGTGATGATGGCGCGGCGCGCCACCTCGTTGAAGGCGATGTTCTGTGCTGACAGGTTGGGCGCGGTGGCCACCGCGATGCAGTGGCGCACGCGCTGCGGATGGCGGATGGTCCAGGCGAGCGCCTGCATGCCGCCGAGGCTGCCGCCCAGCACCGCGGCGAGCTGCGTGATGCCCAGGCGGTCGAGCAGGCGGGCCTGCGCGTCGACCCAGTCTTCCACCGTCACCACCGGGAAGTCGGCGCCATAGGGCCGGCCGGTGTCGGGGTTGGGGTGCATCGGGCCGGTGGAGCCGAAGCACGAGCCGGGGTTGTTCACGCCGATCACGAAGAAGCGCTGCGTGTCGAGCGGCTTGCCCGGGCCGACGAGGTTGTCCCACCAGCCCTCGCTCTTTGCGACACCCTCGTAGGTGCCCGCCACGTGGTGCGAGGCGTTGAGCGCGTGGCACACCAGCACCGCGTTGCTCCTGTCGGCGTTGAGCGTGCCGTAGGTTTCATAGGCGAGGGTGTAGTCGCGCAGGTGCGCCCCGCTGCGCAGCGGCAGCGGGTCGGCGAAGTGCATCGCCTGGGCTTTCACATGACCGATGGAAGCTGTCACGTCGTGGTTCACAGTCGCACAAAGAAAAACCCGGCGCCGCCAAAGCGGGACACCGGGTGTGCGTCCTGTCTTTAGCTGGATTTATAGAGCGCTCGCAAGCCGGAACAAATCAGCGCTGGGCGTGAAGTATAGAGCCGGGCTTGCGCACCTTCGGCGGCCGCGCCACCGACTCGCGCACGATGAGGCCGGTGGGCGGGATCACCGGGGTGGCCTCCCCCGCCTGCACGTCGGGCTGGGGCCGCATGACCCGCTCCACCATCAGGCGCGCGAGCTCCGGCACCGGCAGTTGGACCGTGGTCAGCATGGGGTTGAAGTAGGCGGCGAGGAAATGGCCGTCCAGCCCGACCACCGAGACGTCGTCGGGCACCGACAGGCCCGACTCGCGCAAGCCGGCCATCAGCCCGAAGGCCATCAGGTCGTTGAGCGCGACCACGCCCGTGGGCCGCGACGCCGCCCCCGCGATGTGCAGGGCCGCGGTGCGCCCAGCCTGGCCGATGACGGCGTCGCCGTATTCGTCGAGCGGCCCGCCATTGATGACCTGGGCGCTTGCCTCGAGGCCCGCGGCAGCGGCGGCCGCCATGAAGCCGTCGATCTTGGCGCGGCGGGCCAGGGTCATGCCGGCGACCGTGGCGAACGCCAGGCGCCGGTGGCCCTGGTCGATCAGGTGCTGGGTGGCCAGGCGCCCGACCTCGAAGTTGTCGGGCATCACGTGCGCCACCTTCGAACGCCGGCCGGGCGTCGACCCGCGGTCGTAGCTCACGACCACCATGCCGCGCTCGGCCGCCGCTTCCAGGTGGCGCTCGTCGGCCATCGACGAGATCACGATCACCCGCCGCACGCCCTGCGCCGCCAGGTCGTCGAGGAAGGCACCTTCCTTGACGGGATCGCGGAAGGTGCTGCCCAGCAACAGCCGGTAGCCGAAACGCTCGCGCGCGACCGTCTCGATCTCGCGTGCGGTGTAGCCGTACATCGGGTTGGTCATCGACGGTACGAGCAGGCCGATGAGCGGGGTCTGGCCGGTCTTGAGCTGCTGCGCCAGCCGGCTCGGGCGGAACTGCAGCGCCTCGATGGCGGCGTTGACGCGCTGGAGCGTCTCGGGCCGCATGCGGTCGGTGCGGCCGTTGAGCACGTTGGAGACGGTGCTCACGGAGACGGCGGCATGTTGGGCGACGTCCTGGATGGTGGCCATGGGAGATCCTGGTTCTGAATGCCGGCCCCTGCAGCACCGTGACCACCCCGGCGCGAACGGGCCGGGGCGATTTCATCATGGCCCGGGTCGCACACGGCCCACGCATCGGCCCGGGAAACCCCCGAGTGCATCGGTTTAGTAGATCGATACAGTGCCCCGGGCAGTATATCGATACACACGAGGAGACAAACGATGTACGTGAACCTGCAGCATGCGTTTCCACGCAGCCTCAAGCTCGCCGTGGCCTTGGCCGCCGTCTATGCGGGCGCGGCCGTCGCGGCACCGCCCAAGGTGGTGAACGCTCCGAATTCCGACCCCCAGTGCTTCGCGCCCTGGGGCTCGGGCACCAAGCTCTTCCAGTACCCGGCCAAGAAGGGCCCGTACCGCATCGCGCTGGCCAACGGCTACATCGCCAACACCTGGCGCATCCAGATGATCAAGACGGCCAAGGCCTATGCCGCGCAGCCCGAAGTGGCCGCCAAGCTGAAGGAATACAAGGTCGTCTCCACCGGGGAAGACGTGGCCGCGCAGATCGCCGCCATCAACAACTTCATCGACTCCGGCTTCGACGCCATCGTCGTCAACGCGCAGAACCCGGCCGCCTTCAAACCGGTGATCAAGCGCGCGAACGATGCGGGCGTGGTGCTGGTGGCCTTCGACAACATCCTCGACACCGAGGAGGCGATCAACGTCAACGTCGACCAGTTCGGCCTGGGCACCTACTTCGGCAACTGGATGATCAAGAACCTGCCCAATGGCGGCAAGATCCTCGAGGTGCGCGGCGTGTCGGGCACCTCCGTCGACCGCGACCGTCACGAGGGCCTGCGCAAGGCGCTGAAGGACTCCGGCAAGAAGTGGGACGTGGTCGAGGTGGTGGGCAAGTGGGACGACCCCACCGCCCAGAAGGTGACGGCCGATGCGCTGGCCGTGCACAAGCGTTTCGACGGCATCGCCGCGCAGGGCGGCGACACCGGCGTGGTGCAGGCGCTCATCGATGCCAAGCACCCCTTCGTGCCCATGGCCGGCGAAACGGAAAACGGCTACCGCAAGTTCTGCTCGAAGTTCGGCAGCCAGGGCCTCAAGTGCGCCTCGGGCGGCACCGGGCCGGCGCAGGTGGCCGTGGCGCTGAAGGTGGCGATCGCCGCGCTGGAAGGCAAGGTGCTGCCGCAGGCCATCAAGCTGCCGCTGTCGACGGTGGAGGAGCCCGGCTTCAAGGACGGCGTGAACTTCTATTCGAACCAGTCGGACAACTTCTTCGTCGGCAACGCCTTCCCGACCTGTGGCATCAACTTCACCGCGCAGGAAATCATGGGGCAAACCGAAACCAACAAGTAGCCCTCCAGTCGCTTCGCTCCTGCCCCCGAGGGGCGCCTCCCTGCGGACCGGCGAAGCCGGATCCGCGGGCACCCCGCGATCGTCAGACCGCTCGTGCCCCGGGGGCACTTCGCTTGGTGGTGTGCGCGAGCCCGTTGAGTCATTGGATGTCTGAAGACCTCTTGTTCGAGATGCAGGGTGTGTCGAAGCGCTATGGCGGCGTGCGTGCGCTCCAGAGCGCGAACCTCGCCGTCGCGGCCGGGCGCATCCACGCCATCCTCGGTGAAAACGGTGCGGGCAAGTCCACGCTGATCAAGGTGATGGCCGGTGTCGTCGCGCCCGACGAAGGGCGCATGCTGCTCGACGGGCAGGCAGTGTCCTTCACCTCGCCCGCAGCGGCCAACGCCGCCGGCATCGTGTGCGTGTTCCAGGAGCTGTCGCTGGTGCCCGAGCTCTCGGTCGCCGACAACCTCTTCCTCGCCAACCCGCCGCGCCGCTTCGGGCTGATCGATCACCGCGCCCAGCGCCGCATGGCCGAAGAAGCGCTGGCGCGCGCCGGGGCCGACGACATCCACCCGCTCGCACGCGTGAAGGACCTGTCGCTGTCGCGCCGGCAGATGGTCGAGATCGCCAAGGCGCTGGCGCGCCGCCCGCGCATCCTGATCCTCGACGAGGCGACCTCCGCGCTCACCGCCGCCGACGTGCACAAGGTGACCGCCGTGCTCAAGCGCCTGCGCGCCGACGGCCTGGCGCTGCTCTACATCTCGCACCGCATGCACGAGATCACCGAACTCGCCGACGACTGCACCGTCTTCTGCAACGGGCGCAGCGTCGCCAGCTACCCGGCCGGCAGCAAGAGCGACCAGGAGGTCATCGAGCTGATGATCGGCCGCGAGTACAGCGGCGTGTTCCCGCCGCGCGCCACGCCCGCCGACCCGGACGCGCCACCCCGGCTCGAGGTGCAGCGCCTCGGCTGGACCGACAAGCTGCGCGAGGTCTCCTTCCAGTTGCGCGCCGGCGAGGTGATCGGCCTGGGCGGACTCGACGGCCAGGGGCAGCGCGAGCTGCTGCTGGCGCTCTTCGGCGTGCTGCGCGGCACCACGGGCGAGGTACGCGTCGATGGCCAGCGCATCGAGCTGCGCGGGCCCGGCCATGCGAAGCAGCAGGCGCTCGGCATGGCGCTCATTCCCGAAGACCGCAAGACCGAGGGCCTGATGTTGCCGATGTCGGTGCGCGACAACCTCTCCTTCGCCGCGCTCAACCGCTTCTCGCGCTTCGGCGTGGTCGACCGCGCAGCCGAACGCGAGGCGGTCGAGCGCATCTGCAAGCTGCTCAACGTGCGCTCCGACGGCACGGCGGTGGCCGCGGGCGCGCTCTCGGGCGGCAACCAGCAAAAGCTCGTGATCGGCAAGTGGCTGATGATGGCGCCGCGCATCATCCTGCTCAACGACCCCACGCGTGGCATCGACGTGGGCACCAAGCAGGAGATCTACCAGCTCCTGCACCGCCTGGCCGACGAGGGCGCGGCCATCCTCTTCTACTCCACCGACTACGACGAGCTCATCGGCTGCTGCGACCGCGTGCTGGTGATGCTCGAAGGCGCCATCCGGCGCGAGCTGGTGGGCGACGAGATCACCGAGCGCGCGCTGGTGAGCAGCGCGCTCGACCTCGGGCACGACGCGAGGGCTGCGGCATGAACGATTGGCCTTACCGGTTGCGCGAACACCAGGGCACGCTGCTCGCGCTGCTGGGCTTCCTCGTGATGTTCGCGATCTACATCGCCAACCACCCGGCGGGGCTCACCGCCAACGTGGCCACCACCGCCGCCAACAAGGGCGTGCTGCTGGCCATCGTGGCGATGGCGCAGACGCTGGTGGTGCTCACCGCCGGCATCGACCTCTCGGTAGGCATGGTGCTGGTGCTGGCCAACTGCCTGGCCTCGCACATCGTGGTGGGCTCGCCGCTGCAGACGGCCCTGGGCGTTTCCGGCGTGCTGCTGGCCGGCTGCGTGTGCGGCGCGATCAACGGGCTCATCGTGATCTACGGTCGCCTGCAGCCCATCGTCACCACCATCGCCACCGGCGCGATCTTCTTCGGCGTGGCGCTCGCCTTGCGCAAGG
>DASWSY010000083.1:0-3291 GCA_036402415.1 Rhizobacter sp.
ATCGATTTCGTGCGCCCGAGGGAACGCAGGGTCATGCAGTTGCTCACAGCGTTGGCGCGTACTGCGCGTTCAAAACCCGTACATCTGAGCTGACAAAGGACCATGCAATGCACCGAACACGACGCCTTGCGCTTGTGCTGACTGCGCTTGTCTTCACTGGAATGCCTCTCGCCTCCGCCCAAACGCGCGAGATGGTGAGCGTGACACAGCGAGCCAACATGCGTGCCGGGGCGGGCACCCAGCACGAAGCCTTGTGGGTGCTGGAGGCAGGCTACCCGCTGAGCGTGCAGAACAGGCGCGGAAATTGGCTGAAGGTGAAAGACTTCGAGGGCGACCTGGGCTGGATCTACCGCCCCCTGACTGCCAGGCGGCCGCATGTCATCGTCAAGGTCGAGGTGGCCAACATTCGCAATGCGCCCAGCACACGGGCACGCCGGGTCGGCCAGGCCGCGTACGGCGAAGTGTTGCGCACGGTGCAACATCGCAGCGGGTGGGTCCAGGTGCGACTGCCGGACGGACTGCAGGGCTGGGTTGCCCGGCGGTTGTTGTGGGGCTGGTAGGCCGACCAGCTCCATCGGAAGAGGATTCCGAAGCGACACAACCAGAGGACCAAGCGCACGATCCCATGGCCGCAGGCCGCCGCGTACGGACCCAGCACGGTGGTATGCAGCTTGCCCGGCTGCGCAGTCCTCACGTCAAGACGGTGAGGGCCGCTGCTCGAGGAAGTCTTCCACGTAGAGGCACCGCAAGAGAATCATCGCCACGGTCATCAGAGGCGTCGCGAAGAACACACCTATCAGGCCGAAGAGCGATCCAAACACGACCGCGGCCACGATGCCGAGCACCGGCGGCAGCGACACCGTGCGACGTTGCACATAAGGCATGAGCAAGTTTCCCTCGATCTGCTGGATCCCCACGGCCAGGAGTGCCACGTACAGCGCCATCTGTGGCCCGTCGATGAATGCCACCATCACTGCGAGGGCGCCGCCGGCGATGGCACCGAAGAACGGGATGAACGCAAGCAGGCCTGACAGCAGGCCCACCGCCAAGGCCAGCGGAACACCAAGCAAGGCGAGCCCGGCTGCCGTGGTGACCCCCACGAACGCCATGGAAACCGCCTGCCCCTTGAGCCAGCCGCGAAGGCCCTTTGCGCTGGCGTCCAGTGCACGCTGGCCCCGCTCGCGGTAGGGCACCGGCAAGAGCCGGATGGCGCCATCGACGTAGAGCCCAGGCGAGGCTGCGAGGTAGACGGCCACGATCAGGATGAGCGACAGGTTGCCCAGGGCCGTGAGCGTGACTTGGGCCGCACCGACCACTCGGGCCACCGGCAGGCCTTCGTTCACCGCGTCGTTCCACAGGTCGAGCACTTGCCGCCCAATGGGACCACTGCTGAGCCAGCCGCGCAGCGTTTCAGGCACCGCTTCGACCCGCTCGCGCAGCGCAGCGAGCTGCGCCACGAGCGCTTCACCGGCGAACCAACCGGCGGCCGACAGGACGAGCACGATGAGGATCACCGCGGCAAGCAGCGACCAGCGCTCCGGCACTCGAAGCCGCCTCGCCAGGACGTCGGCGAGCGCACGCAACGCGACCGCCAGCACCACGCCTGCGAAGAGAAGAATGATGAGGTCAGAAAGCAACCATAGCGTCGCTGCCAGCGCGGCGATGCACAACACCGCTATCAGCCGGGCTGCGAACGGCGTGGAGCCGGGTGCTTTCCTGGCTTCATTGAGTTGAGACATCTGCGGCGCTTGACAGGGTGGCAACGGTGTCCCCAGCGGGCAACCGGTGTTCCGCGCAAATGGGGCGACCTTCGTCACCACCCCCGCAATGGACCGCAGACCATGTCGATTTCGCTCGCCGTCGTTCGTCGTGGAGTACGGGGTGCCCTCAGGCGGCGCGCCGACCGTTCCAACAAACAGGAGTGCAGACATGTCCTACATCGATGGTTTCGTGATCGCGGTCCCCACCGCCAACAAGCAGAAGTTCATCGATCACGCGCGCCAGTTCGACTCGATCTTCATCGAGCTCGGCGCCACCCGCGTGATCGAGGGTTGGGGCGACGACGTCCCCGACGGCAAGGTCACCGATTTCCGCCGCGCGGTCCAGGCGACGGCCGAGGAGACGGTGGCGTTTTCATGGATCGAATGGCCCGACAAGGCCACCCGCGACGCAGGCATGAAAAAGATGATGGAAGACCCGCGCATGGACCCGTCGAAACCCGGCAACCCGCCGATGCCCTTCGACGGCAAGCGCATGATCTTCGGCGGCTTCGAACAAGTGGTCGAAGTCAAGGCGTGACCGGGTGGGGGTGACGCGGCGCCGGGTTCCGCGTCCCCCCCGCGCGCCACCGGGCGTCAGACCCCTTCCTCGACGACCTGCTCCAGTGACTAGCGGTTCCGGCGCCCACGCGCCACGCGCACCACATACGCCACCACGATGGAGGCGAGCACGATCTTGGCGGCCGGGTCGAGCACGCCGACGACTTCTTCGTACCGGTCCTCCAGCAGGAAGCCGGCGGCCGTCAGCAGCCCTGTCCACAGGAGCGACCCCAGCGACGACCACACGACGAAACTGCGCAACGACATGCCAGCCAGCCCCGCCGGCACGGCCACCAGGGTTCGCACGCCGGGGACCAGACGCCCGAGCACCAGCACGCCGACGCCGTGATGCTGGAACCAGCGTTCCGCCCGCTCGAGTTCGGCGCGGCTCACCGTCAGCCAGCGGCCGTGCCGATCCGCCAGCCGCTTGAGCCTCTCGGCACCCCATCGGCGGGCCAGGAAGAACCAGGGCAGCCCTCCCGCCAACGACCCTGCCACACCGGCCGTGACCACGCCGGCCGCACTCAGCTCCCCGCGTGCGGCCACGAAGCCGGCAAACGGCATGATCATTTCGGACGGGAGCGGCGGAAACACGTTCTCCGCAAACATCAAGACGGCGATGGCCCAGTAGCCGTGGTTGGAGATGAACTCGATGATGGCGTCGGTCATGCGGCTTCGATGGCAAACCGCGTGCCCCCCTTCCCGGCTGCGCCGAAGCGCCTCACGCGCCGGGCCGGGCATGGCGGAAAGCGGGGGATACGTCGGCGCGCCTGGCACGAGGCGGCCCGAGGCGACGTGAGCCGCCCCTATGCCGCAGCGACGCGTTCCTTGAACGGCGCCTGATAGAGCCACAGCGTGCGCCCGTCGGCGCAGCGGTGCATGGCGGTGGGCTGCAGGCCGGTGGCCTCGAACTCCAGGCTTGCCATCCACGCGCCGCAGCGCAGCTCGCGCATGGCCTTGCGCACCGCGCGCG
>DASWSY010000084.1:0-3656 GCA_036402415.1 Rhizobacter sp.
TGCCTACCTGCGCGCGCAGCTCATGGCCTTTCGCGAGGGCACGCGCCCGGCCACCGTCATGCACCAGATCGCCCGGGGCTACAACCCGGAGCAGATCGAGCAGCTTGCGGCTTACTTCGCGGCAGGGCCGCGCGTGGCGCCATGAAGCGGCGCGGCCTGGTGCTCGGGGGCGGCGCGGCGCTCACGCTCGCGGCCTGCGGCAGCCGGCCCACGGTGCCGGCGCGCGCGCAGGTGGTGGTGATCGGCGGTGGCTACGGCGGGGCCACGGCCGCGCGTTACCTGCGCCTGCTGTCCGAGGGCCGCGTCGACGTGGTGCTGGTGGAACAGGAGCCGAGCTTCGTCTCGTGCCCGGTGTCCAACCTGGTGCTGAGCGGCACGCGCCAGCTGTCCGACATCACCCTGCCCTACGACACGCTCGCGGCGCGCCACGGCGTGCGCTGGGTGCGCGAGCGCGCGCTGCGCATCGACACCGCGGCGAAGACGGTCGCGCTCGCCGGCGGCGCAAGCCTGCGCTACGACAAGCTCGTGGTTTCGCCCGGCGTGGAATTGAGGTTCGACGAGATCGCCGGCCTGCGCGCCGCGCACACGAGCGGCCAGGTGCTGCACGCCTGGAAGGCGGGGCCGGAGACGCTCGCGCTGCGCCGCCAGCTCGAAGCGATGCCCGATGGCGGCGTGTACGCGATCTCGGTGCCCGAGTCGCCCTACCGCTGCCCGCCCGGGCCGTATGAACGCGCCTGCATGGTCGCGGCCTACTTCCGGCGTGCCAAGCCGCGCAGCAAGGTGCTGGTGCTCGACGCCAACCCCGACGTCACCTCCAAGCCCGCCCTCTTCAAGAAGGCGTGGGCGGAGCTCTACCCGGGCATGGTGGAGTTCCGCCCGCTGCACAAGGTGGTCGGCGTGGACGGCCGGCGCATCCGCGTCGAGGTGCAGGACGACGTGCGCGCCGACGTGCTGAACCTGCTGCCGCCCATGCGCGCCAACACCATCGCCGCCGAGAGCGGGCTGATGAACGCCGGCCGCTGGTGCAAGGTCGACTGGCTCACGTTCGAATCGACCGCCACGAACGACGTGCACGTGCTGGGTGACGCGGTGCTCGCCGCCGGCGGCATGCCCAAGAGCGGGCACATGGCGAACGCGCACGCCAAGGTGGCGGCCGCGGCCATCGTCGCGCAATTGGCCGGCCAGCCGGTCAATCCGCGGCCGATGCTCACCAACACCTGCTACAGCCACGTGGGCGATGCGAGCGCCATCCATGTGGCGAGCGTGCACGAGTACGTGGCCGCCGAGTCGACCTTCAAGCCGGTGCCGGGCTCAGGCGGCGTCTCGGCCGAGCGCAACGAAGCCGAGGCGGCCTACGCCCACGGCTGGGCGCGCAACATCTGGGCCGACACGCTGGGGTGAGGGGCCGGCTCGCACGTGGCGGCCTGCTTCTTGCAAGTCGGCGCGCATGCGCTCCGACCGCATCTTCCCCAGCGCCGACCACTTCCATCCCACCACCGAGGGCGAGCCCCTGCGCAGCGTGGTGGTGGAAAGCGAGGACGCCGTGATCGTGGCCTGGCACGTGGCCCCGGGGCAGTGCATTCCCGCCCATGTGCACCCGGCCGGGCAGGACACCTGGACCATCCTCAGCGGCACCGGCCAGTACCGGCTCGACGCCGAAGGCACGGTGCGCGAGCTGTACGCCGGTGACGTGGTGGTGGCCCCGCGCGGCCGCGTGCACGGCGTGTTCAACCACGGCCGCCAGCCGCTGCGCTTCATCTCGGTGGTGTCGCCGGGCAGTGCCGGCTACGAACGCCTTGCCGACTGACGTTTCGCCAGCGCCCCCAGCACGCCGAGGCCCGCGGCCCAGAGCGCCAGCGAGGCCGGCTCGGGCACCGCCGGCACATGGCCGAAGTAGAGGTTGTCGATCTTGCCGATGTTGCGGCTGACGCCGTGCGTCCAGAAGTCGAGCTGGGAGATGCCCAGCGCCGAGTGGAAGCTGGCCGTGCTGTGCGGGCGGTAGGGCGTTTCGACGAGCCCGAGGTCGGGCCCGGCCCAGTAGAAACCACCGGTCTCGGCCAGCGCCGAGAAGCTGCCCGGGCCGCTGGCGAGGACGGTGGATTGCAGCGGGGCCGACGGTGACGCGAAGGACAGGCTCACGTAGGTCGGCAGCGTGCCGGTGAAGCGGATGCTCAACGACGGGCCGCCGAGCAGGTGCTGGCTGCCGGCGTACTCGATGTCGCTGCCGACGGGGCGCAGGTAGCCGTCGCCGATGTCCACGCCGAGGGCGTCATAGCGGTCGCCGATGGGGTCGGAATACCAGGCGTATTCGTCGCCGGGCGGGCCGGGCACGTAGGGGTATTCGTCGAAGGTGATCAGCGTGGCCTGCGCGGCGCTGGCGGCGCACGCCAGGAGCAGCGCGCCGGTGCTGCGGTGAATGAGCGGGTGGGGCATGGCGGTCTCCTGCGCATCGCTTGCGGATCTGCAAGGCGCCGAGTGCGGGCAAGCCGCGTTCCGCATGAAGCGCTGATCACGCCGCAAGAAAAAGCCCCGCCGCGCTGTCGCGCGGCGGGGCCGTGGGCGGGCGATCGTGCGCTCAGTCGTCAGCCACGGTCGCGGGTGCCGTTGCCATCACGGTCCACCCCCATGCGCGTGCCGTTGCCGACCGGCGCGCAGGTGAAGGTGATGGGTGCGCCGCCGTCGGAGGCGGCCTGGTCGAGCAGGCCTTGCAGCGTGACGGGCTGCTCTGCGCTGCTGTTGGGCACGAAGTTGCGCGACGCGTTCATCACCCAGCCGCGCGACACGTTGCCGATCACGCCCTTGGCCACCAGCTCGCACTCGCGCCGCGGCGAGGTCACCAGGGCACGCGCCACCAGCATGTCGAGGCGGGTGCGCGCGGCCGACGGGCTGCTCGGGCTGATGGTCACCTGCTGGCCGACGATGTTGGCGTGCTCGGTCGGGATGATCATCATCAGCCGGTCGATCTGCTGCTGCTGCGCGTCCGAGAGCTGGAAGGCCGGCGAGGCGAAGAAGGTGTCGAGGTTGCCGAACTGGCCGCTGTTCTCGAAGCCGAAGCCGCGGATCTGGTTGCCGAAGGAGGGCGTGCCGGTCGCGCTGCTGTTGGTCGCGAACATGCCGACCTTCTGGTACATGTTGCGCAGCCCGGCGATCTTGAAGTTCTCGGCGACGTTGTTGCCCTCCACCGCCATGGTCCCGTCGGTGCCGAAGCGGCCGGCGGCCGGGTTCAGCGTGTGGCAGTCGTTGCACGAACTCAGGCCGTCGGTGCGGCCGTTGTTGTACAGGTTCATGCCCGCGGTCTGGTCGGTGGTGAGGCTGCCGTCCAGGTTGCCGATCGGGTTGGGCGGGTACACCAGCCGCAGCGCGAACTTGGTGAACTGGTCCATCTGCGCGGCGGTGAGCTGCGAAGACCGGCCCAGCAGGCCGACGAAGGCGCCGTTGAACTCCTTGAAGGCCGCGTCTTCCAGCGACTGGCCGGCGACGCGGTTGTTGCCGCGCCGGTCGCCGCGCCAGTGCAGAGGGCCCTGGCCGCGCATGCCGCGCAGGGTCTGCGTGGTCATCGGCCCCTTCAGCGGGTGGAAGGTCTGCGTGCGGCCGAAGTTGGGTGCTTCCGGGCTGTAGGCGTTGGTGTTGGCCACGCCTTCTTCGTCCGGGTTGCC
>DASWSY010000085.1:0-2008 GCA_036402415.1 Rhizobacter sp.
AAGGTGCCCGGCGGCGACGTGAACGGCGGCCTGGCCGATGCGCTCACCGGCCAGCTCTTCGGCCTGGTGCCGGCGGCGCTGGTGCTGCTCGCCGCCCTGGTGCTCGTGGTGTGGGTGCCCTACCGTCGCTCGGCCATCGGCCGCGCCTCGCTCGCCGTCGGTTCGGCGGAGATGGCCGCCTACATGTCGGGCGTGCCGGTCAAGCGCGCGAAGTTCATGGCCTACCTGCTGTCGGGCCTGCTGGCGTCGATCGCGGGGCTCTTCGTCACCTGCATCACCTACTCGGGCGAGGCCTCCGCCGCCAACGGCAGCACCTACACGCTCTTCTCCATCGCCGCGGTGGTGCTGGGCGGCGTGTCGCTCTTCGGCGGCTCGGGCAGCGCGGTGGGTGCCATCTTCGGCGCGCTGATGTTCCGCACCATCGGCGACCTGATGTTCGTCTTCAACCTCGACCCGCTGTGGCAGCCGCTGTTCCAGGGCGTGGTGCTGACCGCTGCGATCTCGCTCGGCGCGGTGCGGCTGCTGCGAGTCAAAAACCGTCTAGAGCTGTATGGTTGACAACGCCCACCCCCGAAGCGCCTTCGGCGCACCCTCGGCAGCCTCTGCGTGGTGGCGGCGAGTGGACCCCGCCATCGCGTCGGCCTTCGGTTGCATCGCCCTGCTGCTGCTCGTGGGCAGCCTCTACTCATCGAGCTTCCTGTCGCCCGAGTACCTGCTGCAGCAGCTCAAGGTCGCGGCCTTCCTCGGCGTGATCGCCTCGGGCGCGATGATCGTCATCCTGCTCGGCCAGATCGACCTCTCGGTGCCGTGGGTGGTCGCGGTAGGCGGCATGATGGCCACCGCCGCCACCGGCTGGGGCCCGTGGGGCGTGGCCTTCGCGATCCCGTTCGGCGTGGCCTGCGGCGTGGCGCTCGGCCTGCTCAACGGCTTCGGCGTGGCCTTCCTGCGCATCCCCTCGATGATCGTCACGCTGGCCGTCAACGCCATCGCGCAGGGGCTGATGGTGGTGCACACCGGCGGCTTCGCGCCGCAGGACGCCTCGTCGCCGGCCATGCGCTTCCTGGCCACCGGCCACAGCCTGCTCGGCATCCCCAACGCGCTCATCGTGTGGGCGCTGATCGGCGCGGCGACCGTCTTTCTGCTCACACGCACCACCTTCGGCCGCACCGTCTACGCCATCGGCAACCGCGAGCGTGCGGCCTACCTCTCCGGCGCACGCACGCGCGCGGTGGTGATGGCCGCCTTCGCGATCGCCGGCGGGCTGTCGGCCTTCGGCGGCGTGCTGCTCGCGGGCTACGCGAGCAAGGCCGCGCAGGCCATGGGCGACCCCTACCTGCTGCCCGCCATCGCGGCCGTCGTGCTAGGCGGCACCTCCATCCTCGGCGGGCGCGGCCACTACCTCGGCACCGTCGCCGGGGTGATGCTGATCACGCTGCTGCAGTCCATCCTCTCGGTGATGCAGATGCCGGAGTTCGGCCGCCACATCATCTACGGCCTCGTCATCATCGGCATGCTGCTCGTCTACGGCCGCGGCGCGCGCACGGCCGGCTGAACCCGTCCTCCCAATGGCCCTCGACCTCACCGCCGATTTCGTCGTCGTCGACAAGCGCTTCCACCGGTTCGCGCTGCCCTATGTGCGGGTCGAGCGGCTGTACACCGGCTGCCGCTGGGCCGAAGGGCCGGCGTGGTTCGGGGGCGGACGCTACCTGGTGTGGTCCGACATCCCGAACGACCGCGTGTTGCGCTGGGACGAGACCGACGGCTCGGTCTCGGTGTTCCGCCAGCCGGCGGGCTACAGCAACGGCCACACCGTCGACCGGCAGGGCCGGCTGATCTCGTGCGAGCACGGCACGCGCTGCGTCTCGCGCACAGAGCACGACGGGCGCCGCACCGTGCTGGCCGAGCGCTTCGACGGCCGGCGCCTGTGCTCGCCCAACGACGTGGTGGTGAAGTCCGACGACAGCCTCTGGTTCAGCGACCCGAGCTACGGCATCGACGCCGACTACGA
>DASWSY010000086.1:0-2247 GCA_036402415.1 Rhizobacter sp.
ATGACTGCCACCGCCGGTGAAATCAAGATCGACGCCCCGGGCAAGAACCAGCGCAAGCTGGTCGGCAAGGTCGTCAGCGACAAGCGCTCCAAGACCGTGACGGTCCTGGTCGAGCGTCGCACCAAGCACGAGCTGTACGGCAAGATCGTGGCGAAGTCCAGCAAGTACCACGCCCATGACGAAAAGGGCGAGTACAAGATGGGCGACACCGTCGAGATCGCCGAAAGCCGCCCTATCTCGAAGACCAAGTCGTGGGTGGTGACCCGCCTGGTCGAGAAGGCTCGCGAAGTCTGATCTGGTGTTCCTTGCGGGCTTGAACTCCCGCAAGCAGCGGTCGGGTGTGTCCCTTTCCAGGCGCCCCGGCCGTTTCGCTTTTCAAGTGACTCTCTTCAACGTTCGGAGGTGACCATGCTCAAGGTTGGCGACAAGCTCCCCGCAGGCTCGCTGCAGGAATTCATCGAGGTCGAAGGCAACGGCTGCTCGATCGGCCCCAACACCTTCGACATCGCGAAAGAGACGGCCGGCAAGACCATCGCCGTGTTCGCGCTGCCGGGTGCCTACACGCCCACCTGCTCGGCGCAGCACGTGCCGGGTTACGTGCAGCAGGCGGACGAACTCAAGAAGGCGGGCGTGGACGAGATCTGGTGCGTCTCGGTCAACGACGCCTTCGTCATGGGGGCCTGGGGTCGTGACCAGAAGACCGGCGGCAAGGTTCGCATGATGGCCGACGGCAGTGCGGCCTTTGCCAACGCCACCGGTCTGACGCTGGACCTCACCGCCCGAGGTATGGGGGTGCGTTCGCAGCGCTACTCCATGCTGGTGCAGGACGGGGTGGTCAAGACGCTGAACGTCGAAGCGCCGGGCAAGTTCGAAGTGAGCGGCGCCGAGACGCTGCTGGAACAGGCCAGGAAGCTGAAGGCCTGAGCTCGAAGATTGGCTCGCCCGTGCTTGACACGGGCTTTTGACGCGCTGCATAATCCGCAGCTTCGCCGAAAACCGGCCGTCACTCCATTGCGGGTGGCGTAACGAGTCGGCTCCGCCCACCTGCCTAAGGCTTCGGCCAAAGGCCTACGGGCCCAAGACTGCTTGCCACGGGCAAGACAAGTTGGGGACAGAACATGATTCAAATGCAATCGCGGCTCGACGTCGCGGACAACACTGGCGCGAAGTCCGTCCAGTGCATCAAGGTGCTTGGCGGCTCCAAGCGCCGCTACGCCGGCATCGGTGACGTGATCAAGGTTTCCATCAAGGAAGCCGCGCCGCGTGGCCGCGTGAAGAAGGGCGAGGTCTACAGCGCCGTCGTCGTTCGCACTGCCAAGGGCGTGCGCCGCCAGGACGGCTCACTGGTGAAGTTCGATGGCAACGCTGCCGTCCTGCTGAATGCCAAGCTCGAGCCCATCGGCACCCGCATCTTCGGCCCGGTCACGCGTGAACTGCGCACCGAGCGCTTCATGAAGATCGTGTCGCTCGCGCCCGAAGTGCTCTGAGCTGCGGTTGGAGAAAGCTGAATGAACAAGATTCGCAAAGGCGACCAGGTCATCGTGTTGACCGGCCGCGACAAGGGCAAGCGTGGCACCGTGCTGTCGCGCGAAAGTGAAGACCGCATCGTGGTCGAAGGCGTCAACGTGGTGAAGAAGCACGTCAAGCCGAACCCGATGAAGGGCACGACCGGTGGCGTCGTCGACAAGACCCTGTCGATCCACCAGTCCAACGTCGCCATCTTCAACCCCGCCACCGGCAAGGCCGATCGCGTGGGCATCAAGCTGGTCGCCGATCCGAAGACCAACAAGACCACCAAGGTCCGCGTCTTCCGCTCCAGCGGCGACGAAATCAAGGCGTAAGAACCATGGCCAAGCAACAAGCCCAAGCCGCCCAAGCCGGCGCGCCCGCCGCCCGCCTGCAGAAGGTGTATCGCGAGACCATCGCCCCGGCGCTGATCGAGAAGTTCGGCTACAAGTCGCCGATGCAGGTGCCGCGCATCACCAAGATCACGCTCAACATGGGCGTGAGCGAAGCGGTGTCCGACAAGAAGGTCATGGAACACGCCGTCGGCGACCTGACCAAGATCGCCGGCCAGAAGCCCGTGGTCACCAAGAGCAAGAAGGCCATCGCCGGCTTCAAGATCCGTGACGGCGTGCCCATCGGCTGCATGGTCACGCTGCGCGGCGTGCAGATGTACGAATTCCTAGACCGCTTCGTGACGATCGCGCTGCCCCGCGTGCGCGACTTCCGCGGCATCTCGGGTCG
>DASWSY010000087.1:0-1597 GCA_036402415.1 Rhizobacter sp.
TAGGCAACGGCTTTCATGGCGGCTCCGGGCAAAAGTGAGAGTGCCGGGACTGTAGAACCCTCGCCGTAACTTGGTAATCCGCCCAAAATCACAATCAGCTTCAACCAAGATTTGAAGATGACCCCACCGCCGGACCTTCAGCTCTCGCAACTGCAGCTCTTCGTGCGCCTGGCCAACGCCGGCACGCTGAGCGCGGCGGCACGCCAGCTCCAGCTCACCCCGGCTGCCGCCAGCGCCGCGCTCAAGCGGCTGGAGGCAGCCCTCTCGGTGCGCCTGGTCGAACGCTCGACCCGCTCCATGCGCCTCACGCCCGAGGGCGAGTTGCTGCGCGAGCACGCGGAACGAGCGCTCGGCGTGCTCGACGACGCGCGCTCGCTGCTGGGCGCCCAGCGCGAGCGGCTGGAGGGCGAAGTGCACCTCGCCGCGCCCGCCGACCTCGGCCGCCATGTGCTGAGCCCGATGCTCGACGACATCCTCGCGCGCCACCCCGGCCTGCGCATCGCCTTGCAGGTCAGCGACGTGCGGCAGGACCTGATGCGCGACCGCGTCGACATCGCCGTGCGCTATGGCGAGCTCGACGACTCCAGCCTGGTCGCGCGCCGCCTGCACACCACGCAGTCGACGCTGGTCGCCTCGCCGGACTACCTCGCCCGTCACGGGGCGCCGCAGCACCCGCGCGACCTGGCCCAGCACAACTGCCTCGCGCTGCACCGCGCCGAGCGGCCGCACACGCAGTGGGTGTTCCAGCGCGACGGGGCCGGGTTCACGGTGAAGGTGAACGGCAACCGCCGCGCCGACGACGGCGGCCTGGTGCGCGAATGGGCCGTGCAGGGCCTGGGCATCGCGCAGAAGGCCAGGCTGGACGTGCTGGCCGACCTGCGCGCCGGCCGGCTGGTGGAGCTGCTGCCACAGTGGCAGGGCCTGCGCTACCCGCTGCACGCCATCGTGCCGGCGCAGCGCCACCTGCCGCTGCGCGTGCGCCGGCTGCTCGACGAACTGGTCGCGCAGTTCGCGCGCATCGAGGAGGCCGACGAGCCCGACAATACGGCCTTGCCTTCAACGGCCTCCTCCTGAACCGCCTTCGCCATGCTCGCCTACCGACACGCCTTCCATGCGGGCAACCATGCCGACGTGCTCAAGCACATCGTCCTCACCCGCGTGCTGCGCTACCTGAACCAGAAGGACAAGCCCTACCGCCTCGTCGACACCCACGCCGGCGCCGGTGGCTATTCGCTCGAAGGCCAGCACGCGCAGAAGAAGAACGAATACGTCGAGGGCATCGCCCGCCTGTGGGACCGGACCGACCTGCCCGAGCTCGCCGCCGACTACGTGGCCTGCGTGCGCGAGTTCAACCCCGACGGCAAGCTCGCGCAGTACCCGGGCTCGCCGGCCTTCGCGCTGCGGCTGCTTCGCCCGCAGGACCAGCTCCGGCTCTTCGAGCTCCACAACACCGACCACCGCATCCTCGCGTCCTACCTGGGTGACACCAAGGGCGTGCAGGTCTTCAACGCCGACGGCTTCGACGGCCTGAAAGGTCAGTTGCCGCCGCCCTCGCGCCGCGGTGCGGTGCTGATGGACCCGTCGTACGAAGGCCACC
>DASWSY010000088.1:0-35679 GCA_036402415.1 Rhizobacter sp.
AAAGCTCCGAGGCCTTGGGCAGATTGGCCTTGTCGTTCAGGTTGGCGACCTGCCGGTTGCGCCACTCTTCCAGCGCCTTGGGGGCGGTGGTGTAGTGGCCGTGGATGTCGATGATGAGGCTCATGTGGGGTGCGCTGAGGAGCGCCGTGGGGGCGATCTGCGAACGATTCTTGCGCAGCACTTCTCATGCAGCAACGAGATAGCCCACATAGCAGCTATGCCCATCCGGCATACTGGAAGCCATGGACTTGAAGCAGCTCGAATACTTCGTGCACGTGGCCGAACTGGGCAGCTTCACGCGCGCGGCGAGCTTCCTGTCGATCGCCCAGCCGGCGCTGAGCCGCCAGGTCCGCGCCCTCGAAGTCGAGTTGCGCCAATCCCTCTTCGAGCGCAACGGTCGCGGCGTCACGCTGACCGAGGCCGGCACGCGCCTGCTGGCCCACGGCCGCGGCATCCTGCAGCAGGTCGAGCGCGCCAGGCTCGACATGGAAGACCATCGAGGCGCCGCCACCGGCCGCCTGGTGCTGGCCCTGCCGCCGAGCGTGAGCCGCACGCTTACCACGCCGCTGGTCGCCTCGTTCAGGGCGCGGTTTCCCAAGGCCACGCTGAGCGTGGTCGAGGGGCTCTCGACCTACGTGCTGGAGTGGCTGGCGATCGGGCGGGTCGACTGCGCGGTGGTCTACAACGTGGCGCCCTCGGCCGCGATCGACCTGGTGCCGGTGCTCGACGAACAGCTCTACCTCGTCTCGGCGCGCGAGAAGGGCGGCAAGCTGATCGGCCCGCCGGTCACGCTGGCCGAGGTGGCCGAGCACGAGCTGGTCATCCCCAGCCTGCCGCATTCGATCCGCATGCTGCTGGAGACGGCGCTCGCCAACGAGGGCCGCAAGGCGCGGGTGTCGCTGGAGGTGGAGAGCATTCCCGCCATCCTCGACCTGGTGCAGCAGGGCCAGGCGCACGCGGTGCTGGCCTTGAATGCGATCCGCGCGAGCGGCCAGGAAAACCGCTTTGCCGTCAGGCCCATTCGCCGCCCGAAGATGACCACCACGTTGTGGATCGCCACTTCCGCGCAACGCCACCGCGGGCCGCTGATCGACCAGTCGATCGAGCTGGTGAAGGAGCTGCTGCTCAAGCTGTGGACCTGATGTCCACGTTCCTGTCAGAGCTGACAGTGGCGGTGTACCGTCGGCGCTGCTCGAATCGATGGACGGTCGCCGCTGCCGGTGCGCCTGCAGCGGCGTGCGAACGCCTGAGGAGCCAGCATCCTGAACCATCCTGCGACAAGATTGCGGCCGCTCGCCTGGGCCCTGGGTGTGTGTGTCGCGACCTCGGCGGCAGGCGCTCCTCGTGACATCGCCGACCTGTCCCTGGAAGAGCTGAGCCGGCTGGAAGTCACCTCGGTGTCGCGTCGCGGCGAGCCCCTGTCGGCGGCGCCGGCCTCCATCTACGTCATCACCGCCGACGCGATCCGCCGCTCGGGCGTGAGCTCGCTGCCCGAGGCGCTGCGCCTTGCGCCCAACCTGCAGGTGGCGCGCATCGACGCGACGCAATACGCCATCAGCGCGCGCGGCTTCAACAACGCCATCGGCAACAAGCTGCTGGTGCTCATCGACGGCCGCACGGTCTACACCCCTTTCTTCTCGGGCGTGTTCTGGGACCAGCAGGACGTGATGCTCGAGGACGTCGAACGCATCGAGGTCATCAGCGGCCCCGGCGCCACGCTGTGGGGCGCGAACGCGGTCAATGGCGTCATCAACATCCTCACCCGGTCGAGTGTCGACACGCTGGGCAACCTGGCCGTGGCGGGCGGCGGCAACCGCGAGCGCGGCCTGAGCCTGCGCCACGGCGGCACGCTGGGCGAGCGCGGCACGCTGCGCACCTATTTCAAGACCGCCCGCCTGCGCCACACCGAGACGGCCGCCGGCGCCGGCCTCGACGATGCCAACGAGCGCCACCAGGCGGGCCTGCGCGCCGACTGGGCGATGGGCGTCGACACCGTCACGCTGCAGGGCGACGTCTACGAGACACGGGCCGAGCACCGTGGCGTGTTGCTGGGCACAGCGCTCACGCCCATCCGCTCGAATGGCGCCAACCTGCTCGGCCGCTGGACGCGCCGGCTGGCCGACGGGGCCGAGCTGCGCGTGCAGGCCTACCTCGACCACATGGAGCGCGACGACGCATTGCTCTACCGGCCGCAGGTCGAGCTGGCCGACCTGGAGTTGCAGCGCAGCATGACCCGCGGGGTGCACAAGCTTGTCTGGGGCGGCGGCTACCGCCATGCGCGCGACGAACTGCGCCCCGGCGTCTTCTTCGGCTTCGAGCCCGGCAGCCAGAGCCTGGACTGGGCCAACGTCTTCGTGCAGGACGAGCTCACGCTCGGCCCCGACCTCGCCGTGACGCTCGGCCTCAAGTTCGAGCACAACGAGTACACCGGCTTGGAGACGCTGCCCACCCTGCGCGCCGCCTGGCAACCGGCTGCCGGCCACCTCGTCTGGGGCGCGCTCTCGCGCGCCGTGCGGGCGCCGGCACGGCTCGACCGCGACATCCGCCTGCCGCCGCAGCCGCCCTACATCATCGCCGGCGGGCCCGACTTCGTCTCCGAGGTCGCCAACGTGCTCGAACTCGGCTACCGGCTGCAGCTCGCCGCCGACTGGAGCGGCTCGGCCACCGCCTACCTGAGCGACTGGAAGCGCCTGCGCAGCGGCCAGTCGCCGCCCAACGCGCAGGTGCAGAACATGATCGACGGCCGCACCTACGGCCTCGAAGCCTGGGCGAGCTGGCAGGCGATGCCCGCCTGGCGGCTGAGCGGCGGCTTCACCACGCTGCACAAGGATCTGGCGCAGCGCCCTGAAAGCCTCGACCCGGTCGGGCCCGCCAACCTGGGCGACGACCCGTCGTTCCAGTGGTCGCTGCGTTCGGCCTGGACGCCGGCCGAGGGGCACGAGATCGACGTGGCCGTGCGCCGCGTGGGCGCATTGCCCCAGGCGGCCGTGCCGGCCTATACCGCGATCGACGCCCGCTACGGCTGGCGCGTGAGCCGCGCGCTGGAGCTGTCGCTCGTGGCGCACAACCTCGGCGACCCGGGGCATCCGGAATTCAACGCCGCACCGGGCCGCGCCGAGATCGAGCGCAGCATCGGCCTGTGGCTCAGGTGGTCACCGTGAATCGCCGTGCCGCGGTGTGCGCCTGTCTGCACGCCGCGGGCTGGGGTGCGTGGGCCCTGCTCGCGCCCCCCGGCGCGGCGGCTCAGGCCGCGCCCGCCGTCGCCGAGCACCAGGTCAAGGCGGCCTATCTTTACAAGTTTCTCGATTTCGTCGAGTGGCCGGCGGCCGCGTTCGAGTCGCCGCACAGCCCGTACGTGATCGGCGTGGCCGGACACGACGCGCTGGCCGAGGAGCTCGAAGCGCTGCTGGCGCGGCGCCGGCCCGCCAGCCGCCCGGTGGTCGCGCGCCGCCTGCGGCCGGGCGAAGCGCCGACCGGGCTGCACGTGCTCTTCGTCGGCCGAGGGGCGGCCGCGCGTGCGGGTGCGCTGCTGGCGGCCACCGAGAAATCGCCGGTGCTCACCGTCACCGACACCGACGACGGTCTGGCGGCAGGCAGCGTCATCAGCTTCGCGGTGGAAGACCAGCGGGTGCGCTTCGACGTCGCCTTGCGCCGCGCCGAGGCACACGAGCTCAAGATCAGTTCGCGGCTGCTGGGCGTGGCCCGGCGTGTGGTGGGAGCGCCGTCATGACGCCGGTGCCGCCCGCCCGTGTGCCGGGCCGACCCGGCTCGCTGCAGGCCCAGCTCATCCGGGTGGTGCTGCTCACCTCGCTGGTGTCGCTGCTGGTGGCCCTGGGCGCGATGATCCTGTATGACCTGCGCACCTACCACCGCGCGTGGCTGGCCGACATGTCGGCCCAGGCCGAACTGATCGGCCAGACCCTCGCGCCGGCGCTCGCCTTCGACGACGCCAAGGTCGCACGCGACAACCTTGCCCTGCTGCGCTCGCGGCCGCAGGTGCGCTCGGCCGCGGTGTACGACGAGCAGGGCGTCCTGTTCGCCGGCTACCCGGCCGACGCGGCGGGGTACCCCGCGGCGGCGCCAGCGGTGGGCGTGCGCGTCGAGCAGCGCGAGCTGGTGGTGGTGACGCCCGTCACCGGCAGCGGAGACACGCTCGGCACGGTGGTGCTGCGCGCCGACTACGCGCTGTACGACCACATCGTCACCTACATCGGAATCGCGCTGGCGGTGCTGGCCGTGTCGATGGGCGTGGCCTGGGGCATCTCGCGGCGGCTTGCGCGCGTGGTCACGCGGCCGTTGCTGGAGATGGCCACCACCGCGCGCGAGGTCGTCGAGCGCCGCGACTACTCGCGCCGGGCGCGCAAGACGAGCGACGACGAGGTGGGCATGCTCGCCGACTCGTTCAACGACATGATGGCCGAGATCGAACGCCGAGCGCGCGAGAACGAGGCCGCGCTGCGCGAGATCGCGCGCGAGGTCAACGACCGCCGGCAGGCGCAGCACGAGGTGATGCGGCTCAACGAGCGCCTGGAGGCGCGCGTGCAGGACCGCACCGCCCAGCTCGAAGCCTCGAACCGCGAACTGGCCGCGGCCACCGAGGCCGCCGAGCGGGCCAACCGAGCCAAGTCCGACTTCATCTCCAGCATGAGCCACGAGCTGCGCACGCCGCTCAACGCCATCCTCGGCTTCGGGCAGCTGCTCGCCACCGAAGGCATCTCGCTCCCCGCCGAGAAGCGTGCCGCGTTCACCCAGCACATCCTCAAGGCCGGCCACCATCTGCTGAGCCTCATCAACGAGGTGCTCGACCTGGCGCGCATCGAATCGGCCAACCTGATGCTCTCGCCCGAACCGGTGGAGATGGCGGCGCTGCTCAGGGAGTGCCACACCATGCTGGAGCCTGCGGCCGCTCAGCGCGGCCTGCACATGCTCATGCCCTTCGAGGCCACGCTCACCGTGGTGGCCGACCGCACGCGGCTCAAGCAGGTGATGCTCAACCTGCTGTCCAACGCCATCAAATACAACCGCGACGAAGGGGCCGTCGTCGTCGAATGCGCGGCCTTCAGCCCCGACACCGCGCGCATCGTCGTGCGCGACACCGGCCCGGGCCTGCAGCCCGATCAGGTGGCCTCGCTCTTCCAGCCCTTCAACCGGCTGGGCCAGGAGGCCGGCGCGGTCGAGGGCACCGGCATCGGCCTCGTGGTCACCAAGCGCCTGGTGGAGCTGATGGGCGGGCGCATCGGCGTGCACAGCACGCCCGGCGTGGGCAGCGAGTTCTGGATCGAACTCCCGCGCTCGCAGTACGCACCCGCGGCGGCCGAGACCGACCGCATGCCGCTCACCCCGCACGGCCCGCTGGCGCTGCCGCACATGCCGCTCCTGCTCTACATCGAGGACAACCCGGCCAACCTCCGGCTGGTCGAGGAGATCGTGGCCTTCCGCGGCGACCTGCGCATGCTCTCGGCGCCCGACGCGCAGCTCGGCATCGAGCTCGCGCGCGCCCACCTGCCGCAGGTCATCCTGATGGACATCCACCTGCCCGGCCTGAGCGGCACCGACGCCCGCGCGCTGCTCGCCGCCGACCCGGTGACGCGCCACATCCCGGTGATCGCGGTGACCGCCGATGCGATGCCGCGGGCGCGGGCGCAGGGCCTGGAGGCGGGCTTCTTCCGCTACGTCACCAAGCCCATCCACGTGGGCAAGCTCAACGAGGCGATCGACGCGGCGCTGCGAACGGTGGAAAGCGACACAACTCCGCGCTGAGACGGACGGCCGGTGCGCTCAAGCGGCTGCCGCCTCGGCCGATATGCCGTGCATGGGCAAGGCCGTCCGCACACGCGTCTCCACCCTCGTGCTCGGCCACGAGGCCCGGCAGCGCCTGCGTGCCTCGCAGGCCTTGATGGTGGTGCTGGTCGACGTGCTGCTGTCCTTCGTCTGCGCCTTTGGCGTGTGGACGGGGCTGATCGATGCACGGCTGGCGCTCGCCTGGTCGTCGCTCACGCTCCTGGGCGTGCTGGGGTTCTATGCCGTCATCCGCAGCGGCTGGAACCTGCGCCTGGCCTCCGCCGACCCGGCGTTGACGCTGCCGCAGGGCGTCTTCAGCATCTTCTCGACGCTGGGCGCCTACCTCATCTGCGGCCCGGTGCGCGGGGCGAGCCTGCTCGCGATGGCCATCACGCTCGTCTGCGGCATGTTCGCGCTCAAGCCCGGCCAGGTGCAGCGGCTGAGCGTCTTTTCCGTGCTGCTGCTGGGCGCGACCATGGTCGGCGCGCACCTGCGCTGGCCCGAGCGCTTCCCGATCGCCGAAGAGGCACTGCACTTCATGATGATCGCGGTGGTGCTGCCCACCATCGCGGTGCTGGCGGGGCAGCTCAGCACCATGCGCCACAAGCTGCGCCAGCACCGCCTCGACCTGGAGCAGGCGCTGGAACACAACCGGCAGCTCGCCATCCGCGACGAACTCACCGGCCTCTACAACCGCCGCCATGTGATGGAGCTGATGGACAAGGAAGCGCAGCGTGCCCAGCGCAATGGGCAGCCGTTGGCCATCGCGCTGCTCGACATCGACCATTTCAAGCGCATCAACGACAGCTGCGGCCACACGCAGGGCGACGAGGTGCTGAAGGCCTTCGCCCTGGCGGTGGGCGCGACCGTGCGCGACACCGACGTGCTTGGCCGCTGGGGCGGCGAGGAGTTCATGGTCGTGCTGCCCGACACCGACGCGGCGGGCGCCGAACGGGTGCTCGCGCGGGTGCACGCGAGCGTGGGCGGCGTGAGCTTCCCGTGCGGCCACGAGTCGCGCGGCGTGAGCTTCTCGGCCGGCATCGCCGCCGCGGCGCCGGGCGAGCCGCTGCATGCGACCATCGAGCGGGCCGACAGCGCGCTCTACCGCGCCAAAGACGCCGGGCGCCATTGCAGCGTGGTGGCCGACACGCCCGATGCCACCGCGCTTGCGCGGGCCGCGCGGCCTGTGACATCATGCGTCCCGTGACACCCCGGCCCGCACACACCCAACACGTCTCGCACCTCGCGAGCGTCGTGCTGCGCCGCGCCGCCATCTCCCCCACCTCCATCTCGATTCGAATTCGCCTGGACCGCTGAGCTGCGGCTTTGCCCGGTGCTTGGCGGTCCCGCATGCCCGTCGTCGCGTGCGCGCTCGCCTTGTCGCGGGCCACGCCTTCCCCGCATCGAATGGAGTTCCCAATGTCCGCATTGCTACAAGACGGCGCTGCTGCGCCGGTGTCGTCGTCCCGCTCCTCCGCGAAGGCCGAGCTGCCCTATCCCCGCCTGCACGAGGTCGAGCGCGTGGCCATGCAGCTCGCTGGCCGCATCCTGCCCACCCCCGTGTGGCGCTGGCAGACCGGCGTGGTCGCGCGCCGCTTCAACCCGCTCACCGAGGTCTGGCTCAAGCTCGAGCTCTTCCAGCAGACCGGCAGCTTCAAGTTGCGCGGGGCGCTGCATGCGGTGCAGTCGTTGAGCGATGAGCAGCGCCGGCGCGGCGTGGTGGCAGCGAGCGCCGGCAACCACGCCGTGGCCGTGGCCTGTGCCGCGCGTGCGGCCGCCTCGCACGCCAAGCTCGTGATGCCGAAGTCGGCGAGCCCCGTGCGCCTCGACGCCTGCCGCGGCTATGGCGCCGAGCTGTTGCTGACCGACACGCTGGCCGAGGCCTTCGCGCTGGCCGACCGCATCGCCACCGAGGAAGGCCGCAGCATGGTCCACCCCTTCGACGGTCCGCGCACCGCCGAGGGCACGGGCACCCTGGGGCTGGAGCTCATGCGCCAGGTGCGTGGCCTCGACGCGGTGGTGGTGCCGGTGGGCGGTGGCGGCCTCGCGGCCGGCGTCTCGGCCATCGTCAAGCAGATCAACCCGCGCTGCCAGGTCTTCGGCGTCGAGCCGGTGGGTGCCGATGCCATGTATCGCAGCTTCCAGGCCGGCAGGCCGGTGCGCCTGGACGGTGTCGACACCGTGGCCGACAGCCTGAGCGCGCCCTATGCGCTGGCCTACAGCTACGGCGTGTGCCGGCGTTTCGTCGACGAGATCGTGCGCGTGGACGACGAGGCCCTGGCAGCCGCGATGCACCACCTCTTCCTCGACATGAAGCTTGCCGTGGAACCGGCCGCCGCCGCCGCGACCGCGGCCCTGCTCGGCCCGTTGCACGAGCGGCTCGACGGCCGGCGCGTGGCGCTGATCGTCTGCGGCTCCAACATCGACGCCGAGCGCTACGGCGAATTGCTCAGGCGTTCGGCAGGCCGAGCTGCTTGAGGTAGCGCACCGCGTCTTCCACGCCCTGGTAGTAGCCCGCGCGCCGGTCGACTTCGACGAAGCCGTGGCGCAGGTAGAAGGCGCGCGCACCGGCATTGCCGCTGCGCGTCTCGAGCTTCAGGGTGCGGATGCCGGCCACCGCCAGCGTGCTCTCCAGCCAGGCGAGCAGCATGCTGCCCACGCCCTGGCGGCGGCAGCGCGGCTGGGTGGCGAGCAGCAGCAGGTGGGCCTCGTCCTCGCCGTACTTCATCACCGCGAAGCCGAGCAGGTCGTTGTACTGCCGCACGACGACGACGTTGGTGTCGGCGTCGGCCATGCTGGCGAGCACGCGCGGAGGCGTCCAGCGCCATTCGAGGCCATGCTCGATGACGCGGCGCGAGAGCGCAGCAATGGCCACCGCGTCGTCGGGCACGGCCAGGCCGATGTCGCTTTCGGTGATCATGGCCGCTGATTCTGGCCCGGCGCGGACGAGGCGACAATGCGGGCTTTGTCGCTTGCCGCTGCGAGTCGTCGTGCGCCACGCTGTCTTTCTTGTCGCCGTGTTGATGTGTGCACTGCCGGTGCGGGCCGCGAACGATGCCGCGGCCTCGGCACGCGCGCTGGTCGAACAGAGCCAGGCGCAGGTCAAGGTCGACCCCGAGCGCAGTCGAGCGCTGGCCGAGCAGGCGCTGCAGCAGCTCGCAACGCAGCCCGACCCCGACCTGCAGGTGCGCGCCCACTTGCTGCTGTGCGACTACCACTCCGAGCGTGACCGCGCGGCGGCGGAGCGCCATGTGGCCGAGGCGCGGGTGCTCGTGTCGCAACTCAGTCGCAAAGGCCTGGCCGCTGGCGTGCTGGGCTGCGAAGGCACGCTTCACGAAGGGGCCGGCGACAACCTGCGGGCCCTCGCCCTCTACGACGAGGCGGTGGCGCTGGCCGAGCGGGCGCAAGACGACGAGATGCACGCCGACAGCCTCTTCAACCGCGGCCACCTGCGTGGCGTGCGCGGCGAGTTCGCGAGCGGCCTGGCCGACCTGAAGCGCGCGCGTGCCACGTTCGAGCGGCTGCAGATGCCGTTCCACACGCTCACCGTCGAGAACACCATCGCCATCCTCTACAACCGCATGGGCGACCATGTGCAGGCGCGGCACTACTACGCCTCGGCGCTGAAGGCGCAGGCGGCGGCAGGGCTGCAGCGCGAGCAGGCAGTGACGCAGTACAACCTCGGCCGCTCGCTCGAAAACCTGCGCGAGTGGGAGGCCGCCCAGCAGGCCTTCGACCAGACGCTCAAGCTGAGCCGCGAGCTGAACTACCCGCGCGGCGTGGCCTATGCGTTGCGCGGCCAGGCCGCGGTGCAGAACGCACGCCGTCAGCCGGAGAGCGCGCTCACGCTGCTCGACCAGGCGGCCGAGCTGCAGAAGACCCTGCCCGATGCACGCCTGCGTGCGCAGATCCAGTTGCAGCGCGGCATCGCCCTGCGGCTGATGCGCCGGCTGAACGAGAGCGCGGCGGCGCTCAACGACGCGCTCAAGGTGTTCGGCGGCGGCGAGTCGCTGGCCGAGCAGGCCGCCACCCACGGGGAGCTTGCGCAGACGCTTGCCGAGCAGGGCGACTGGCGCGGCGCCTTCGAGCAGCAGACGCAGTTCAAGGCCGCCACAGACCAGGTGCTCACGCGCCAGCTCGACGAGCGTTTCGCCACGCTGAAGGTCGAGTACGACAACGCCGCGCGCGACCGCGAGATGGCGTTGTTGCAGCAGTCGCAGAAGGTGACCGAGCACGCGCTGGCGCAGGAGCGGCTGGCCGCCCGCCTGCTGAGCGTGGTGATCGTGCTGGCCGGCGTGCTGCTCGTGGTGCTGGGCGTGCTGCTGTGGCGCCACCGCCGCACGAGCGCGGCGATGCGCGGCCTCGCGATGACCGACGAGCTGACGGGCCTGCCCAACCGCCGCGCGGCGCTCGCCGAACTCGAAGCGCAGATGGCCATGGCCCTGCCCGACTGCGCCGTGCTGCTCGCCGACATCGACTTCTTCAAGGCCATCAACGACAACCACGGCCACCTCGCCGGCGACCAGATCCTGCGCGTGGTGGCAGGCGCGGTGCGCGCGATCGGCGCTGACGTGCCGGGCAGCGGCGCGTGCCTCGCGCGCTTCGGCGGCGAGGAGTTCATCGCCGTGCTGCCCCGGGTGGCGCTCGACGACGCGCTCGCCGCGGCCGAGCGATTCCGTGAACGTGTGGCGGCGCTCGACGTGTCGCGCCACACGCCGGGCCGCCGCGTGACCCTCAGCGTCGGCGTGACCCGGCTCGTGGCCGGCGACACGCTCGGCACGCTGCTGCGGCGTGCCGACGAAGCGCTCTACGCGGCCAAGGCCGGTGGCCGCAACCGGGTGGTGCTGCGCCTCGCCCCGGCGCCCGAGGCCGAGCGGGCCGACGACCCCACGCCCTCGGTGCTGCCCGCCTGAGCGCGGCTGCGGGGCTTAGGAGGCGCCGGTCAGTCGACCGTGGCGCCGGAATCCTTCACCACCTTGGCCCACTTGCTGATCTCACGCTGCTGGTAGGCGGCGAGCTCGGCCGGCGTGCCGGGCGAGGGTTCGAGGCCGATGTCGAGCAGCTTCTTGCTGACCTCGGGCGACTTCATGATCCTGCCGACCTCGGCGGAGAGCTTGTCGGTCACCGCCTTGGGCATGTTGGCCGGGCCGAAGAGCGCGAACCACGACACCGCCTCGAAGCCGGGCAGGCCCTGCTCGGCGATGGTGGGGATGTCGGGTGCGGCGGCCGAGCGCTTGGCGCTCGTCACGCCGATCGCGCGCAGCTTGCCTTCCTTCACCAGCGGCAGGCTGGAGGGCATGTTGTCGAACATCATCGTCACGCGGCCGCCCAGCAGGTCGGGGATCGCCCCGGCGCGGCCCTTGTACGGGATGTGCTCCATCGGCATGCCGGTCATGCTCTTGAAGAGTTCGCCCGAGACATGGATGGAGGTGCCCGCGCCCGAGGAGGCGAAGGTCAGCTTGCCGTCCTTCTTGCCGTGGGCGATGAGCTCATTCACGTTCTTCGCCGGCACGTCGTTGTGCACGACGAGCATGTTGGGCGTGGTGGCGAGCAGGGTGATGGGGGTGAAGTCCTTCACCATGTCGTAGGGCATCTTCTTGTAGAGCGCACCGTTGATCGAGTGCGTGCCCACCGTGCCCACCACCACCGTGTAGCCGTCGGGCGCGGCCTTGGCCACTGCGTCGGCCCCGGTGTTGCCGCCCGCACCGGGCTTGTTGTCGATGATGGTCGGCACGTTCCACGCGGCGGTGAGCTTCTCGCCGATGAGGCGCGCGATGATGTCGGGCGCACCGCCGGTGGTGAAGGTCACGACGATGTGGATGGGCTTGTCGGGATAGGCCTGGGCCATCGCGGTGCTGGCGGCCAGGGTCATCGTGGCAACGCAAATCGCTTTCATCAGCATGAAGGGATCTCCTGGGTGGGTGCGCATGGGGCGATGACGGAGCGCTCGGGCAGCGTCAAGCCGCGACGCGTCAAAGCGTGCTGCAGTCGTGACATCCTGGGCACAGCCATCTGGAGTGAACAGGCACTGACCATGGTGCGGCGTTTGAGAGGGCGTGTCACTCAAGGACTTCCAGAGGCCGGGGTGTCGTGCAGGTGACAGGCGCTGATGTGCATCAACTCACGCGAGCTCGCTTTCTGTTAGCACACCCATGCTCAAACGCTGGTGTTAGTGGCCTCCTTGCCGCGACCATAGTGGCCTGCATCCCGGCTCCCTCCCCAGACTTCCACGTGACCATGCACCCCGAACCGCAAGCCCTGGACGCGCTCCTGCCGGCGCGCGCCCTCGACGCCTTGTACGAGGAGTCGGCGCGCGGGCTCGACCCGATCGGCCACCTGAGCTGGGACGACAGCGGTGGTGCGTTGCACGCCACACCGGTCGCCATGCGGATCCTCGGCCTGCGCGCAGGCGACACGCCCACCGTGCGCGGCCTGCTCGCGATGGTGCGGCGCAGCCGCCAGGCGGCCTTGCTCACCACCTGGAGCGAAGCGGTGGGCCTGCGCCAGCGGCGCGTCGAGATGGAATTGCCGGTGGCGCTGGCCAGCGGGGCGCTGCGCCACGTGCGCATCGTCGCGGTGGTGACGTACACCCCGCAGGGCAAGGTGCACCAGGTCGTGGCGGCGCTGCAGGACGTGACCCTCGCGCAGCAGTTGTCGGTGGCGCTGGGCGCTGCCGAAGCGCGGCTCGAGGAAGCGCAGCAGATGGCCGACTTCGGCTCCTGGGAGTGGGACTTCCAGCGCAACCGCGCGATCTACTCGGCCGAGGCCTTGCGCATCACCGGCATGTCGAATTCGGCCACCGTGTCGTCGGGCCTCGACCAGGCGGCGGCGCTGATCCCCGCCGAGCAGCGCGAGGCGGTGGTCGAGATGTTCAAGCGTGCGGTGCGCGAGCGCCTGCCGACGGTGCGCTACGACTACCACGTCGCCGATGCCGCGGGCCAGCGCCGCGAGCTGCATGGCCGCGCCAAGCTGGTCTACGACGGTGGCGGCAGGCTGCGGCGCATGCTCGGCACCATCCAGGACGTGACCGAGCTGCGCGACTACCGCCGGCAGGTGCATTCACTCGCCTTCTTCGACCCCGTCACCGCGCTGCCGAACCGGAGCTGGCTGATCGAGCGCATGCACCAGGCCCTGTCGCAGGGCACGCAGGGCCACCCGGTCGAGTTCGGCATGCTGATGCTGGGGCTCGACCAGTTCAAGAAGGTCAACGACTCGCTGGGCCATTCGGCCGGCGACGAACTGTTGAAGCTCGTGGGCGCGCGCCTGTCGCACTCGATGCGCGAGACCGACGTGGTGGCGCGCCTCACCGGCGACGCGTTCGCCATCCTCGCCCCGGAAGTGCGCCAGGCCGATGCGCTGGCGCGCGTGGCGAGCAAGCTGCTCCAGGCCCTCTCGGCACCGTTCGACCTGAACGGCACCGACGTCTTCGTCACCGCCAGCATCGGCGCGGCGCTCTACCCGAGCGACGGCAACAGCGCCGAAGCCCTGCTGCAGCATGCCGACGCCGCGCTCTCGCACGCCAAGGGCCGTGGCCGCAACAACGTGCAGTTCTATTCGCCGCAGCTCACCGCGCAGGCCTCGCACCGCCTCATGCTCGAGAGCGAGCTGCGCCGTGGCGTCGAGCGGCAGGAGCTGCTGCTGCACTACCAGCCCAAGTTCGACCTCGCCACGCAGAAGCTCGTGGGCGCCGAAGCGCTGATGCGCTGGTGCCAGCCGCAGCGCGGCATGGTGTCGCCGATGAGCTTCATCCCGCTCGCCGAAGAAACCGGCCTCATCGTGCGCATGGGCACCTGGGCGCTGCACGAGGCCTGCCACGCGGTCGCGAGCTGGAACCGCGAGCGCGCGGCCGACCCTCTGAAGATTGCAGTCAACCTCTCGGCCCGCCAGTTCGCCGAAGGGCACGACATCGTCGAAGCGGTGCAGGGCGCCTTGACCGCCAGCGCCAGCAAGCCGGAGTGGCTGGAGCTCGAGATCACCGAAAGCCTGCTGCTCGACGGCAGCGAAGGGGTGCGACAAAGCCTGGAGGCCCTGGCCGCGATGGGCATCACCATCGCGATCGACGACTTCGGCACCGGCTACTCGGCGCTCGGCTACCTCACGCGCCTGCCGGTGCAGACCTTGAAGATCGACCGCAGCTTCGTGGCGGAGCTGCCGCACAACAGCAAGAGCGCGGAGCTCGTGAAGGCCATCGTGTCGGTGGGGCGCTCGCTCAACATGGCGCTGGTGGCCGAGGGGGTCGAGACGGTGGAGCAGGCCGAATACCTGAAGAACGCCGGATGCCATCTGGCGCAGGGCTACCTGTTTGGCCGTCCGCTGGAGATGGCGGCGTTTGACAAGCTGCTGAGTTCTTAGGGCCCCCCAGTCGCTACCGCTCCTGCCCCCGAGGGGCGCCACCCTTCGGCCCGGCAGAGCCGGATCCTCGGGTGTGGCTCGATCGGTCGCTCGGGGCTCGCTCCGGGTTCAGATGGCCGTGGCGTGATGGGCATCCGTCGTCGTTGCGGGTGCGGTCGCTCGCAAGAGGCCGGAACCGATCAGGGCTGCCGCGGCGGCGAAGCATGCACCGACGATGAACGCCATGGCGTAACCCCCGCTCAACGCGGCCGGCATGCTGGCGCCGGCCGCGAGCAGTGCATCGCGCTTCGCATCGGCCAGGCTCGCGAGCACCGCGAGGCCGAGCGCGCCGCCCATCATGAAGGAGGTGTTGACGATGCCCGAGGCCAGGCCCGAATCGGCGGGTGACACGTCGCTCATCGCCGCCAGCAGCACCGGGTTGAACGCGATGCCCGCCCCGAGCCCCAGCAGCGTCATGCCGGGCAGCACGTCGAGCCAGAAGCTGCCGTTGACCGGCGCGCGCGCAAAGAGCGCAAGCCCCACGGCCGCCGTCAGCAGGCCCACGCCGAGCGGGGCGCGCAGGCCGAAGCGCATCACGAGCTTGGCCGAGAGGCCCAGCGAGAACACCGCCATGATGATGTTGGCCGGGAGGAACGCCAGCCCCACCTGCATCGGCGTGTACTTGAGCACGAGCTGCAGGTACAGCGCCGAGATGAAGAACCAGGCGAACATGCCCGCGGCCCACAGCACGCCGACCACGTTCGAGGTGGCGAGGTTGCGCGAACGGAAGAGCTTGAGCGGCATCAGCGGGTGCTGCACGCGCGCTTCGATCACCACGAACAGCACCAGCAGCACGAGGGCAAGGCCCAGCAGGCCGAGCGTCTGCGCCGAGCGCCAGCCGGCCTGGTTGCCGTTGACCACCGCATAGACCGCCAGCAGCATCGCCACCGTCACGGTGATGGCGCCGCCCACGTCGAGCTTCTCGCCGTGGGCCTGGCCCCGCGCCTTGGGGAAGAGGCCCATGGCCAGGCCGTAGACCAGCGCGCCGATGGGCAGGTTGACGAGGAAGATCCAGTGCCAGTTGAAGCCCTCGGTGAGCACGCCGCCCAGCAGCACGCCCACGCTGCCGCCGCCCGCGCAGACGAAACCATAGACGCCCATCGCCTTGGCGCGGTCGGCCGGGGCGGTGAAGAGGTTCATGATCAGCGAGAGCGACACCGCCGACACCACCGCACCGCCGACGCCTTGCACGGCTCGCGCGACGATCAGCATCGCCTGGCTCTGGGCCAGGCCGCAGGCGGCCGACGCCAGCGTGAACAGCACGATGCCCGCCAGGAAGAGCCGGCGGTGGCCGTACAGGTCACCGAGCCGACCCCCCAGCAGCAGGAAGCCGCCGAAGGTCAGCATGTAGGCGTTGACCACCCACACCAGCGAGGTTTCGGTGAAGCCGAGGTCGGCGCGGATGGAGGGCAGGGCGACGTTCACGATGGTCGTGTCGAGCACGATCATCAGCACGCCGACGCACAGCACGGCCAGGGCCGTCCAGCGCTTCTTGTCGTCGAGGGCGGGGGTGGTCATGGGGCCGGTCAGCCCATTTCTTTCGGACCGCCGTTGATCAGCCAGCAGGTGCCGAAGCGGTCGACCACGGCGCCGAAGGTCTTGGCCCAGAAGGTTTCGGCCAGCGGCATGTCGACACGGCCGCCGGTGGCCAGCGTGTCGAACACCTTGCGCGCCTCGTCGACGGTCTCGTAGCCCAGCGTGAGGGCCACGCCCTTCTGCCCCTCGTAGGTCTGGCCGGGCATGGTGTCGGAGGCGAGGATGCGCTGCTGCCCGAGCAGCAGCGAGGCGTGCAGGATGCGGTCGGCCACCTCGGCCGGCGATCCCGGCGGCGGGCACATCGACGGATCGGGCGATTCCGACATCTTCATCATCATCTCCAGCTTGCCGCCCAGCGTCTTCTCGTAGAAGCGCATGGCCTCGGCACAGTTGCCGTCGAAGTTCAGATAGGGATCGAGGGTGGGCGTGCTCATGTGCGGCTCCTGGAGGTGAAGAGGAGCGTGCAGTCTAGGCATGTTAGTCCTGAAAAACAACTGACAAGTTGCAAGTCAGGATTTGGCGGTAGACTGCCCGCATGAGCTTCAAGCGCAGTTACGAAGACGGGTGCGCCGCCGCCCATGCCCTCGACCTGGTGGGCGAGCGCTGGGCGCTCTTGATCGTGCGCGAACTGGTGTTCGGGGCCAAGCGCTTCACCGACCTGCGCGCGGGCCTGCCGGGCATCAGCCCCAACGTGCTGACCCTGCGGCTCGAAGAGCTGGAGCACGCTGCGGTGCTGCGGCGACGCCGCCTGCTGCCGCCGGCGGCCACTTCGGTCTACGAACTCACCGAGTGGGGGCACGAGCTCGCGCCCATCCTGCTCGCCTTGGGGCGCTGGGGTGCGCGGTCGCCCCTGCTGACGGCGGGGCAGCCGGTGTCGACGGCGTCGCTGATGATGTCGCTGCAGGCGATGTTCGACGCCGAAGCAGCAGGTGATGTGTCGGGCACCCTCGGCCTGTGCATGGGCGACGAGCGCTTCCATGCCCGCCTTTCACGCGGGCGCCTGACGCTCGCGCGCGGCGAGGCGGCGGCGCCCGATGCGGTGATCACCGGCTCGGCCCAGGCCCTGGCGGGCGTGGTCTACGAGGGGCGCAAGTTGGCCGAGGTGTTGAAATCGGGCGAGCTGGCAGTGGAGGGCGACAAGGCGCTGGTGCGCCGTTTCGTCACGCTCTTCACGCTGCCGGAGCCTGCCCCGTCGGCCGCACCGGCCTGAGCAGGCCGCGCGCGGTCGATTCAGGCAGCGTCAGGAATCGAGCGGGGCCAGGCGTTCGGACATCTGCTGGCAGATCGTGCTGCCGAGCGCGCTCACGCGAAGCTGTCCGCCGTGCCACTCGAGCCAGCCGAGGGCGACGTAGTTGTCGATGAAGGTTTCGTCCACGAGGTCGGCGCGGCGACGCTGCAGCAGGTCGACCGTGTCCAGCAGCGCATCGCGCAGGACTTCATGGCGGGTCAGGCCAGCATGGGCCGCGGCGGGGTGGTGACGACCGTAGGGCTGTGCAGTGGCAAACGACATGCGGTACTCCGTGAGTGGGTGACAACGTTGGTGCCATCCTGTCGCAAGCGGCGCGCTTTGCCTGTAGGACAACCGGCCGGTTCTCAGTCATCGGCTGGCGGATTTGCGGCGCTGCAACAATTTCACACCATCGGGCGGCGCAATGTCGCGATGACCAGCTCGTGCAGGGCCTCGGCGGCGGCCGAGCCGCGCGAGGCCTTGCTGCGCAGCGCGGCGACCTCCATGGCCGGCAGCGCGGGCAGCCCGTGCCGCTCGTTCAGCACCATCAACCCGGCCGGCACGCTGCAGCGCGTGAGGGCCGCCACCGCCAGCCCGCTTTCCACCGCCGCCACGTGGCCCGGCAGGCTGGAGCTGTTGTAGACGATGCGGTGGCGGCGCCCCTGCGCCGAAAGCGCCTCCAGCGCGCCGCGCCGCGCCAGGCTGCCGGGTTCGTAGATGGCGACCGGCAGCGGCTCGCGCCGCCACACCTCGTGCTGCGCCGCGCCCACCCACACCAGCGGCTCGAGGAAGAGCAGCGTGCCGCGCTGCGGACGGTCGCGCGTGACCACGGCCAGGTCGAGCTCGCCCCGCTGCAGCTTCGGGATGAGCAGCGTCGACTGCTCGCAGACCAAGGTGAGCTCCACGCCGGCGTGGCGGGCGGCAAAGCTGCGCAGCACCGGCGCGAGGTAGGCCACGGCGTAGTCGTCCGGCACCCCGAGCGTGACGCGGCCTGCGAGCGCCGGGCCGCGCAGCGCCGCCACCGCGTCGTCGTGCAGGGCCAGGAGGCGGCGCGCGTGGCCGAGCAGCTCCTGGCCGCTCGGCGTCAGTTCCATCAGGCGCGGCCCGCGGCTCAGCACCGGGCGGCCGATGGCTTCTTCCAGCTTCTTGAGCTGCATGCTCAGCGCCGACTGCGAGCGGTGCACCCTCGGTGCGGCGGCGGTGAGCGAGCCCGCATCGACGACGGTCACGAAGGCACGCAGCCAGTCGAGCTGAAGATCGGTGGAGGCCATGGTGTCGCGCCCGAGCATTCGAAAAACGAATGGTAGTCCTTCGAACGATGCGCTTTACGGGACGTTGGGGCGGCGACACAGTCGCTTTCATGAAGCCCGCCGCCGACTCCGCTGCCCACGGCACCACCCTGATGGTGGCCGGCGGCTTGCTGCTGGGCACGCTGGGAGTCTTCGTCGAGGAAGCCGGCGCGCACCCGCTCACCACCGTGTGGGGCCGCTGCGCCTTCGGCCTGTTGGCGCTCACGGTGTGGAGCCTGGCGGCGCGGCGCGGAAGCGAGTTGCGCCTGCCCTGGCGCGCGTGGCGCTGGGCCGTGGCCGCGGCGCTGCTGATGATCGCGAACTGGGCGCTCTTCTTCGCCGCCATCCCGCGCACCTCCATCGGCGTGGCGACCGTGGTCTTCCACGTGCAGCCGCTGTGGGTGCTCGTGCTGGGCGCGTGGTGGTGGCGCGAGCCGGTGACCGGGCGGCAGTGGGGCGCGGTGCTGCTTGCGCTGGGCGGACTGGGCCTTGCCTCCGGCCTCGTCGACGAAGCCTGGCCGGCCGACGCCGGGGCCTACGCCGCAGGGCTCCTGATGTGCCTGGGCGGATCGTTGAGCTATGCGCTCGTCACGCTGATCGCCAAGGCGGCACGAGAGGTCAGCTCGTTGTCGATGGCGTGGTGGCAGTGCCTCGTCGGCACGCTGCTGCTCGCGGCGTGGCCGCTGTGGCACGGCTGGCCGGCCACGCCCGATGCGTGGGCCTGGCTCGCCGGCCTGGGCGTGCTCCACACCGGCCTGGCCTATGTGATCCTGTACGCGGGCATGGCCCGGCTGCCCACGCACCGCATCGCGGTGCTGCAGTTCGTCTACCCGCTGGCGGCGATCGTGGTCGACTGGCTCGTCTACGGTCGCGCCCTGAGCCCCGTGCAGATCGCCGGCACGGCGCTGATGGCGCTGGCCCTGCTGAGCCTCACGCGCGAGCCGCGCCCGCTCACTCGTTCTGCACCGCCTCGACCGAGATGCGCAGGCCGACGTCCATCTTGAAGCCCCAATCCTTGCCGGCGTCGATGCCGAAGTCGGCGCGGTTGATCGTGGCCGAGGCGTCGGCACCGCACCAGTCGCGCTTGAGCATCGGGTGCGGCATGCACTTGAAGGTGTTGATGGTGAGCGTGACCGGTTTCGTCACGCCGTGCAGCGTGAGCTCGCCCACCACGCGCGTGGGCGCGCCGTTCTGGAAGCCTTCGAGCCGGCCGGTGTAGCGGGCCTGCGGGAACCGGGCGGTGTCGAAGAGATCCGGTTCGCGCGCCTTGCTGTTCATGATGTCGAGGCCGAA
Source organism: Rhizobacter sp. (assembly GCA_036402415.1). Classification (GTDB taxonomy): domain Bacteria; phylum Pseudomonadota; class Gammaproteobacteria; order Burkholderiales; family Burkholderiaceae_C; genus Rhizobacter. Next base: position 19,519 of record DASWSY010000088.1, read on the forward strand.
GTCGATGCTCGCCATGTCCATCGTGATGTCGACCCTGCCCGTGCCGGCGGCCTTGTCGAGCGTGATGGTGCCGGCGTTCCGGTTGATCTTGCCGCGCCACATCGACATGCCCATGTGGTCGGCCTCGAAGCTCGGAAAGGTGTGCATCGGGTCGACCGCGTAGGTGGCCGGGGCGGCCACCGCGGCCGTGCCCGAGAGCACCAGCAGGGCGAGGCAGGTGGATCGTGGCGTCATCGGGGCTCCAGGTGTCGGCAGTCGGCAGGGCCAGATGGTGCCACGCGAGGCACGGCCCGGTGGGCTCGCTCCGCAGAACGACCGTGTCCGCTGAGCGTCAGCGCAAAACCGCGTGGCCGGCTACGATGGTCAGATGATGACCGTCATCCTTCGGGGTCCATGAGCGCCTCCCTCGCTGCGGCCGCGCCGCCGTCCGGGGTGCTGCTGAAGCAGGTGATGGCGCTGGCGGCGCCGACCACCTTGCTCGCGCTGCTGCAGGTCGGCGCGCAGCTCTTCGAGACCTGGCTCGCCGCGCGCCAGGGCACTGCGGCGCTGGCCGGTTGGGCGGTGCTGCTGCCGTTTGCGCTCTTGCTGCAGCAGATGTCGGCCGGGGCGATGGGCGGAGGCGTGGTCTCGGCGGTGGCGCGCACGCTCGGTGCCGGCAAGCGCGACGAGGCTACGGCGCTGGTGCTGCACGCGCTCATCATCGCGGTGAGCTTCGGCCTGGTGTTCGCGCTCGGCCTGTCGGTATTCGCGCGGCCCATGCTCACCGCGGTGGCCGGGGCCGAGGCGGCCGAGGCCGCGACGGTCTACGCGTTCTGGCTGTTCGGCCTCGGAGCGATCCCGGCGTGGCTCGCGAACACGCTGGCCTCGGTGCTGCGGGGCGGCGGCCAACACGCGGTGGCGGCGCGCACGCTGCTGCTGACCGCGGTCGCCTTCCCCGTGCTGGCTTGGCTGTTGGCCGAACCGGCAGGCTTTGGCCTGGCCGGCGTGGGCGCGGCGCAGGCGCTGGTGCAGTGCGTGGCGGCCGGGGCGATGGCCTTCGTGGTGTTTCGCGGCGGGGCGGGCTTCGTGCCGAGCCTGCGCGCGCAACCGTCGTGGCAGCTCTTCAAGCGCATCCTTGCGGTGGGTGCGATCGCCTGCACGCTCGCGGCGGTGGCCAACCTCACCACCATCCTCGTCACCGCGCAACTCAAAGGCTATGGCGTGGCGGCGGTGGCGGCCTACGGCATCGCGGCGCGGCTCGAATTCCTCATCGTGCCGCTGGCCTTCGGCGTGGGCTCGGCGCTCACCGCACTGGTCGGGCGCGCGGTGGGCGCGGGCGACTGGCCCACGGCGCGGCGCACGGCCTGGGTGGGCGGTGCGGTGTCGCTGCTGGTGTCGGGTGGTGTGGGCCTGCTGGTGGCGCTGTGGCCGCTGCAGTTCGCACTCTTCTTCACGAGTGACCTGCAGGTGGCGACGATCGCCGCCCGCGGGCTGCAGTACACCGGGCTTGCCTTCGGGGGTTTCGGCCTCGGCATGGCGATGTACTTCGGCTGCATGGGCGCCGGCCGGATGGTCTGGCCGGTGGTGGCGGGGCTCGCGCGCATCACCCTCGCGGTGGGTTTCGGGTGGTGGCTCGCCCACGGTCTGGGCCTCGGCCTCGAAGGCCATTTCATCGGCGTGGCGTTGGGAATCGCGGCCTACGGGGTCATCACCGCGTCGAGCGTGCGGCCCGGCGTCTGGCCCGGCGCACGCTGAGCTTGTCCCTGCTCGTCGAAGGGCGGTACATCGGTTGCTGCGTGGGGTCTCGTGGACTCGTTGCAACCCGGGCGAGGCCCTCCCACGCCGTCTTGCTGCAAAACCTACCCGTTACCGGCAAGCGCGGTTGTCGAACATCCATCACTGAAGGAGAACCGATGAAACGCCTCACCACGCTCACGCTCGCCCTGATCGCCGCCGGAGGCCTGACCCTCGCCGGCTGCGACAAGCGTGACGACATGCCCCCGACCAGCGCCGGCCCCGGCACGACCACGACGCCGAGCGACACCACGCCGGGGACCACGACCACGCCCGCGCCGACCGATACCACTCCCACCTCGCCCGCCATGCCGCCGGCCTCGGCGGCGAGCCAGTGAAGCGGCGCGAGCTGCGAGGCCGCACTGTCGTCCTGACAGGCGCCAGCAGCGGCATCGGCCGCGCCACGGCGCTGGCCTTTGCCGACGCCGGTGCGCACCTGGTGCTGGCGGCGCGCAACCAGGCGCCGCTGCACGACGTGGCGGAGCAGTGTCGTGCCTGCGGCGCCCAGGCGATCGTCGTGCCGACCGACGTGACCCAGGCCGATCAGGTGCGAGCGCTCGCGGCTGCGGCCGTCGAGCGCTTCAGCGCCATCGACGTCTGGGTCAACAACGTCGGTGTGGGCGCGGTCGGTTCTTTCACCGAGACGCCGATCGAGGCGCACCGGCGTGTGATCGAGGCCAACCTGCTCGGCCACTTCCACGGCGCGCATGCGGTGCTGCGGCACTTCATGGCGCGCAAGCAGGGCGTGCTCATCAACATGATCTCGCTCGGCGCCTGGGCCGCCGCGCCGTATGCGGCGGCCTATTCGGCGAGCAAGTTCGGCCTGCGCGGCTTCAGCGAGGCGCTGCGCGGCGAGATGTCGGGCTGGCCCGACATCCATGTGTGCGACGTGTACCCCGCCTTCATGGACACGCCCGGCATGGCGCATGCGGCCAACTACACCGGCCGCCGGCTGCGGCCCGCGCCGCCGCTCTACGACCCGCGCCTGGCGGCCGAGGCCATCGTGTTGCTCGCACGCGAGCCGCGGCCCTCGGTCACCGTGGGCGCCGCCGCGACGGCCCTGCGCGCGGGCCATGCGGTGTCGCCGCTGCTGTCGAGCTGGATCGGTGCCCGCGTGGTCGAGCGCTACCTGCGCCAGGCCGACACCGCACCCAAGGGTGACGGCAACCTCTACACGCCGTCCATCGGCCATGCGATCGACGGCGGCTTCCGCCAGGGGCACAAGCCCAACCGCTGGTGGATGTGGGCGGCGCTGGGCGGTGCGCTGTGGCTGGGCGCGCAGGCGGTGAAGCGCCCGCGCTAGGGCTTCTTTCAGTACATGCGCGTGGCGCCGCCGCCATCGACGGCCAGCACGGCGCCGTTCACATAGCTGGCCGCGCCCGAGCACAGCCAGACGATGGCCTGCGCGGGCTCTTCCGCCCGCCCGAGCCGGTTCATGCCGCAGTGCCGGGCCGTCAGCGCACGGTAGCGCTCGGCGGCGCCCGGCCGATCGGGGTCGACCATCTCCGAGCGGGTGAAGCCCGGCGCGACGGCGTTGATGCGCAGGCCCATCTGGCCGTAGTCGGACGCGGCCGACTGGGTGAGGCCGACGACGCCGAACTTGCTCGTCGAATACGACCCGTGGCCGATGTCGCTCGGCTTGAGCCCGTAGATCGACGCCACGTTGACGATGGCGCCGCCACCGCCTTGCAGCAGCGCCGGGATCTCGTGCTTCATGCTCAGCCACACGCCCTTCAGGTTCACGCCCATCACCTCGTCCCATTGCGCTTCGGTCACGTCGGCGATGGGCGTGAAGCGCGGCCCGGCGACACCGGCGTTGTTGACGGCGCAGTCGAGCCGGCCGAAGCGGGCCAGCGCCGAGGCCACCATGCGCTCGACGTCGCCGGCGCGGCTCACGTCGGCCTGCACGAAGAGCGCCTCGCCGCCCGCGGCCTCGATGCGCTGCACGACACGCGCGCCCTGGTCGGCGCGCCGTGCCGCCACCACGACCCTGGCGCCTTCCTCCGCAAAGCGCAGCGCGGTGGCCTCGCCCAGGCCGGAGCTCGCGCCCGTCACCAGCGCCACCTTGCCCGACAAGCTCGTCATGCCGTGCTCCCCCTCAGTCGGGCCGCTGCATCTTGCAGCTCGCCTGCACCGGCCCGGCCGCTTCCTCGGCGGAGAAGACCTTCACCGGCTTGAAGCCCATGTCGGTGTTGTCGGCCTTGTACTTCGCATCCTTGGTGACCACCGAGACGACCATCGGCATCAGCACCTGGTGGTCGGCGGCGCGCATGCTCACCTCGCCCATCGGCGTGCGGATGCGCGTGGTCTCCAGCGCCTTGGCGAAGGCGTTGACGTTGAGCACGCCGCCTTGTGGCCGGGTCGCCTTCAGCGCCGCGGCCACCATCTCCAGGCCGAACGCGGCCTGCGGTTCCACGAACACCGGCACGTGCCCGGTCTTGGCCTTGAAGTCCTCGACGAAGCGGGTGCTGTCGGCGCCGCCCGCCTCGGGGTTGAAGGCGTGGGCGATGAAGTGCCCGAGCGCGGTGTCGCCCGCGTTGGCGATGTTGCCCGGCTGGTCGAGGAACACCGTGCCGAAGCGCGCCTTCAGGCCCGCCGCCTTCGAGGCCTTCATCAGCAGCAGCAGGTCGTTCGACCAGTTGCCGGTGATCACCGTCTCGGCACCGCTGGCGCTGATCTTGGCCACGTAGGGCGAGAAGTCCTGGATCTTGTTGGTGTCGTGCAGGGTCTTCTCGACCACCTGGTAGCCACCGGCGCCGGCGTTGTCGACGATGGCGCGTTCCATGTCCTGGCCCCAGGAATAGTTCTGGTTGATGGCGTAGACCTTGGTGCCGAGCGTGCCGGCCTGCTTCATGCCGGCGACGAGGGCCTTGGTGCGCACCACCGAGTTCCCGGTGAAGCGGAAGTGGTGGAAGTTGCACTTCTCGCCGGTCAGCTCCATCGCCTCGGCGCCGACGTTGATGTAGACGATCTCCTTGCCCGGGTTGCGCAGGTTGTGCTTGCGCACGTCTTCGGTGATCTGGCCACCGATGGCCGACGACGCGCCCTGCACGACGATCTGCACGCCGTCGGCGATGGCCGCCTTGAGCTTGTCGGAGGCGCCGGCCGGGCCGCCCTGGTTGTCGTACTCGACGAGCTGCACCGGCTGGCCGTTCCAGCCGCCGCTCGCATTCAGCTTGTCGATCGCGTAGCGAACGCCGGAGCGGAACGACTGGCCGGTCGAGGCCTGAGGCCCCGAGAGGGTTTCGAGCAGGCCGATCTTCACGGGCGTGGCCTGGGCCAGTCCGCTCAGGCCGCCCAGGGCGGCGAGGGTGGTCATTGCGGGCAGGGCGCGGCGCGCCGCGTTGCACAGGGCGTCATGCATGGGATGTCTCCTTGAGGTGGGGGTGATCGGGGGCGGACTCAGTTCTGCACCGAGATGGCCTTGGCGGTGGGGGTGGCGTCGAAGCGCAGCGAGGCGGGCCAGACCGGCCAGGTGACGCCGAGCGCGGCGTTGTTGGGGTCGCCGTGGCGCGCGAAGGCGCCGATGCTGCGCATCATGGCGTCCGACAGCGCGAGCCGGCCGGCGCGGTTGGCGGTGGTGAACGAGACGTTCGCGTAGAGCGAGGGCGCGAAGTTGCCGAAGACGAAGGGCAGGTCGAACGCGTGCGCCGCGCCGAAGATGTCGTCGAAGGGCGCCGGCAGCTCGTCCCAGTCGAAGCGGTAGTGCCAGATGTTGCTCTGCCGCGTCTGCAGGGCCGCGATCATGCTGTCGCGGCTGTTCAGGAAGAAGATGCGGTTGAGCTGCTCGGTGCGTGCGTTCCAGCCGGTGGTGGGCGTGGTGACCGGCAGGTACGAAGCCGGGATCCACTGCTCCAGCGTCGTTTGCGGCGCCGCGTTCGGCTGGTAGCCGTAGGCGATCGAGAACACCGTCGCGTCGTTGATGAGCCGCCCGACCGCGCCACCCACGAGCGGCAGCAGGGTCGGGAAGAGCTTGCCCTCGTCGCGCGTGTTGCCCATCAGCACCGGGCCCTGCACGTACAGGCCGGCGCGGATGGCGGCGATCGGGTTGAGCGGCACCACGTGGCCGTCGCCGATGGGGCCGGAGCCGCCGGCGCCGATCGGCGCGAGCTGCGTCACCACCGTCTGCCAGATCGTGTCGGCGCTCTTGCCGCGCACGTAGGCCGCGATCTGCGCCGGCGTCTGCGAGGCGATGTAGGCCGAGGCGGCGGTGAGGTCGGGCGCCAGCCCGTCGGCGATCACGAGGCGGGCGAGGAAGTAGTCGGCCTGGCCGCGGAAGTCCGACGGCGCCGCCATGGTCGCGATGCTGCCGGCCGGCAGCTCGCTCGCCGGCGAGAGCCCGCCGCTGATGGGCAGCAGCTTGTGCACGAGCGCGGGGCTTGCGGCCACGACGATCGGCGAGGTCATCACCGCGAAGACGTTCACCGCGCCGGCCGACTGGCCCATCAGCGTCACGTTGCCGGCATTGCCGCCGAAGTTCGCGATGTTGCGGTTGACGAACTGCAGCGCCTTGATGATGTCGAGGATGGCGAAGTTGCCCGAGTCGTCGAGCGGGTCGGTGCCGCTCTTGAGCTGGCCGAGGTTGAAGAAGCCGAGCAGGCCCAGCCGGTAGTTCACCGACACGACCACCGCATTCGCGCTGCGCGCGAGGTTGGCGCCGTCGTACACCGGGTCGGCGGTGTAGCCGGTGATGTTGCTGCCGCCGTGCACCCACACGATCACCGGCAGGTCGGTCGTGGCGTTCGCGGGGCGCCACACGTTGAGGTACAGGCAGTCCTCGGAGCCGACGGTCTGACCGAGGCTCGTGCCGATGGTCGCGTCGTAGCGGTTGTTCTGGCCCGGCCCGTAGAGCCGTCCGGCGGAGGCGCAGGCGTTGCCGAAGGTCTGCGTGTAGCGCGGCGTGGTCCAGGGCTCGGCCTCGGCCGGCGCGCGCCAGCGCAGGTCGCCCACCGGCGCCCGCGCGAAGGGGATGCCCTTCCAGGCGTAGGTGCCGCTGGTGGCCGAGAGATCGCTGCCGATCACGGTGCCCAGGTGCGTGCTGCGCTGGGTCAGCGGCACGCCTTCGTGCGGCACGCAGGTGAACGACGCGTCGGCGTTCACGTCGCCGCTGCCGTTGTAGCGGGCCCAGCGCGGGTACTCGCACAGCGGCCGGGTGCGGGTGACGCTGCCCGAGGCGGTGTCACCCATCACCTGCGGCGCGGGGGCGGTGCCCTGCTCGACCCATTGTTCGAGCGCGGTGAGCGAATCCCAGGCCACGTTGAAGGCGGTGCTCAGCGCATGGCCGTAACCCGGGGCCTCGTAGTAGCGCACGAACCGGTCCACCTCGGCCGGGCCCATGCGGGCCTGCAGGCGCTGGTAGTACTCCTCGGTGCCGCGCGAGCTCACGAGCACGTCCGACAGGCCGTGCGCGAGCAGCAGCTTGCCGCCCCTGGCCGCGAAGGCGTCGAGGTCGACCGGCACGTCGAGCAGCGTCGACAGCTCGCTCAGGCGCGGGCCCCAGGGACCGGGGTTCTCGGGGTCGAGCGAGAGCGAGTTGTAGCCCGGGTCGTGCGTGACGCCGTAGCGGATCATCCCGTCGAGTTGCCGGCTGATGTAGGGCGCGGTGCTCGGCATCGGGTGCGCCGGCTGCGAGGTGTTGAGGTTGAGGAAGGTGATGGTCGGCTGCAGCGGGCTGGGGTTGCTCGTGATGCCGAGGTCCGCACCCCACACGTTGTAGCCGGGGTAGCCGGTCTCGCCGCTGGCCATGGTGAAGTTGAATCGCGTCGAGGCGTTCATCGCCTTCAAGGTGGCGATCTGCACGTCCGACAGGCAGGTGTCGCCGGTGTCGGCGCCGTCGGGGCAGCGCACCGGCGTGCCGTTGAGCGAGGCGGTGGACGGGTCGAAGAGGGCGTTGCAGCGGTTCTGGTTGCTGATGAGGCCGTCCTGAAGGCCGTCGAGGCCGTCGCAGGCTTCGATGGCCGCGTCGTAGATCAGCTTGCGCTTGGGCGTGCTGGGGTAGGCGCCGGGCTGGGCCAGGGCGCGGTTGGCGCGGTGGCCGGCGAGCATGGCCGACATCTGCTTCCACGCCGGGTACCAGGCGATGATGCCGGTCCAGTCGTCGGGCCAGCGCGTGGCCACCTCGAGCGCCTCGCGGCCGCCGGTGGAGCCGCCGGCGAAGTACGACTGCTGGATGGTGGCGTTGCCATAACGTGCGCGGACCAGGAAGGTGGCCGCGTCGCGCGTCTTCTTCAGCGCCTCGCCGGCCCAGTTGCGCAGCATCTCCTCGTTCATCAGGAAGGTGCCGTCGAGCGAGCCGAGCGCACCGGCCTGGTGGCCGCCGTTGCTCGCGAACACGGCATAGCCGCGGCCGATGGGCAGCGGCTGGTCGGCCGGCCCCGCCGGCACGTTGCCGAGCACGTTCGGGATGCTGCCGTTGAAGCCGCCGCCGCCGAACATCATCGTCTTGCCGTTCCACACGGCGGGCAGGGCGAGGCGGAACTGGATCGCCTCGGCACCCGAGTCGACCGGCGCGACGCGGCCTTCGACCAGGCAATGCTCCGGGATCACGCGCGCGCCGGTGCCCGAGGCGGCCACGACGGTGGCCGAGGTCACCGTGCCGCCGGTGGTGGGCAGGCCGATGGCGGAGGCGGGGATGGTGATGCCGGCGAGGTCTGCGCACGCCAGCGGCGCGGCGGGCGGGGGTGCGGGCGGGCTGTCGCTGCCGCCGCCGCAGGCGGTGGTCGCGGCGGCGGCCGCCATCGCGAACGCGAGGCGGAGCGCGGGGTGGACTGTTTTCATGGTGTCTCCTGGTCTTGTGGGCGCGCAAACCGGCGATGCAGGGACACGCGAGACACGGGCCTCGGGGCATGTCGGCAGGCGAAAGCAGTCTGGGCGGGGTGCCGCCGGCGCTCAATGTGGGACCGGCACACCCGCAGGCCGCGCGCGATGTGCGCGTGGTCCACCGCGAAAACCCGGAGCGGGCTTGCCCGCATGCGGCAGCGGCCGCGCGGGCGATGGCGTCGCCTTTGGCCGCGACGTCAGGGCGCGGCGACGCGGTGCACGCGCGCGAAATCGATGAAGGCCCGCAGCGCCGCCGGCACGTGGCGCTGCTTCGGGAAGTAGAGAAACGGCTGTCCGAGGCCGGGCGACCAGTCGTCGAGCAGGCGCACCAGCGTGCCGGCCTCCACCTCGCGGTGCACGTAGTGCTCGTGGACGTAGGCGATGCCCGCGCCGGCCATCGCGGCGTGCACGGCGATCAGCGAGTCGTTCACCGTCAGCGGGCCCTCCGGCTGCACGAGGACCTGCCGGCCTTTTCTCCTGAACACCCATTCGAACAAGCCGCCGCCCTGGAACCGGCGGCGGATGCAGGGGTGCTGCTTCAGCGCCGTCGGCGACCGCGGCGCGCCATGCTGGCGCAGGTACTGCGGGCCGGCAACCACCGCGTACCGCTGCGGCGGTCCGATCGGCACGGCCACGGCGTCTTGCTGGAGGTCGTCGTCGAAGCGCACGCCGGCGTCGAAGCCGTCCTTCACGATGTCGATCTTGGCGGCCTCGGCGACGATCTCCATCTCGACCTGCGGATGCATGCGCTGGAAGTCCGCTACCAGCGGCGCGAGCAGGAACTGGGCGACGGGGGCCGGCGCGTTGATCCGCAGGCGTCCCATCGGGACGCTTCGGTGCGTGTTGAGGTGCTCGACTGCGTTGCGGATCTCGTCGAGCGCCGGCGAGAGCGGGTTCAGCAACTGCTCGCCCGCCGGGGTGAGTGCCACGCTGCGCGTGGTGCGGCGGAACAACTCGACGCCGAGTTGCTGTTCGAGCCGTCGCACTGTCTGGCTGACGAGGGCCGGCGACACGCCGAGCTCCAGGGCGGTGCGGCGAAAGCTGCGGTGCCGGGCGACGGCGGTAAAGACTTCGAGGTCGGCGAGCAGGGTTCTCAGCATTGTTGAGGCCGGCTGATCAATCTGTTCAGCATTGTGCGGCTGGTGCTTGGCGACGATCTGGCCAAGCATTCGCCTGTCCTCCACACGCCCTGCACACCATGAACCGTCGTGACACCCTGAGAGGCCTGGCCGCCCTGGCCTCGCTGCACCTGATCCGCCCGACCGGCGCCCGCACCGAAGCGCCGCACTGGACGACGGCCGCCGCGCCGTCGGTGGCGCGCCAGGAGCTCTATCCGGAAGTGCTGGACGGGCGCATCTACGTGGCCGGCGGCTTGCTCAACCCGAACACCGGCTATTCCGCGCACTTCGAAGCCTACGAGCCCGAGGTCGACCGCTGGCGACGGCTCGCCACGCTGCCCGAGGCGCGGCATCACATCGCCCTGGCCGCAGCCGGCGGGCGCCTGCTGGCGGTCGGAGGCTTCAGCGGAGGTTTCCCGAACTGGCGCGCACAGGCCTCGACCTTCGTGTACGACCCGGGCGCCGACCGCTGGAGCGATGGCGTTCCGCTGCCCTATGCCTGTGCCGAAGGCGTTTTCGCCGCCCTCGGCGGCCGGGCCTACCTCGTCGGCGGCCGTGTTCGCGAGCACGCGGGCGCACGCCACTTCAACGAACACGTGGACACCGCGCTCGGCCTGGTGTTCGACCCGGGGCTTGCGCGCTGGGCGCCCATCGCGCAAGCCCCCACGGCGCGCAACAGCGCGGCGGCCGCGGTGATCGAAGGGCGCCTGTACGTGGTCGGTGGCCGGCAGGCGCTGAAGCAGCCCGACGGGTCGATGCGGCAGGTCAACGTTCCTGCGCTCGAGGTGTACGACCCCGCGACCGACCGCTGGACCTCACGCGCACCGATGCCCCAGGCCCAGGGCGGGCTCGCCGCCGCAAGCCATGCTGGCCGTCTGTATGTCTTCGGGGGCGAGCAGTGGGTGCCCGAACGCAAGGTGTTCGCCGATGCCTGGGTCTACGACCCGGCGCACGACCGCTGGGCCGCCCTGCCACCGCTGCCCACGCCACGCCACGGGCTGGGCGCGGCGACCGTCGGCGATCGCATCCATGTCTTCGGGGGTGGCACGCGGGTGGGCGGCGATCATGCGAGTGTGGTGCACGAGGTGCTGGTGCTGCAAGGTCGCTGACCTTGGCGCGTCCGGCTGGGATCGAACCAGCAACCCCTGCCTTCGGAGGGCAGTACTCTATCCATTGAGCTACGGACGCGTGGGCGGCGATTCTACAGCGCGCCTCTTTCGCGCCCGGGCGGCGTGGGGTCGCTTGTCTATAATCCCGCGGTTTTGCGCCACGCCACTGAAGGCCAGCCCTAGAGGATTTCATGAGCGACCCCCACCACAACGCCACCGACCACGATGACGCCCCGCACGAAGGGCCGATCAAGAACGTCAAGCAGCTCGTCGCTGCGGTGATCTTCGCCTTCATCGTGCCGATCGCCGTGATCGTGCTGCTCGTGACCCGGGTGGGCGCCGACGCCCGCTCCGGTGCCGGCAGCGACAGCCTGACGCCCGAGTCGGTGGCGCGCCGCATCCAGCCGGTGGCCACGGTGGAGGTGCGTGATGCCTCCGACCTCGCCTCGCTCAAGTCGGGCGAGCAGGTCTACACCGCGCAATGTTCGGCCTGCCACGGCACCGGCGCGGCCGGCGCGCCCAAGCTGGGCGACGCAGCCGCTTGGGCGCCGCGCCTCGCGCAGGGCTACGAGACCCTGCTCAACAGCGCCTTGAAGGGCAAGGGCGCGATGGGGCCGCAATCCGGCGGCGACTTCAGCGACTTCGAGATCGCCCGTGCGGTGGTCTTCCTGGGCAACCAGGGCGGCGGCAAGCTGGCCGAGCCCAAGGCCCCGGCCGCGGCGTCAGCCGCTTCGGGCACGAACTGAGCGGCGCACACGCCACGAGAAGCCGACCTGCGGGTCGGCTTTTTTCATGGCCGCGGCATTCGTGCATCCAGTCGGGCCCGGGCTGCGTAGAGGGGCTGAGGCGGTCGTCCGGCCGCCGCAACCTTTCTCGATTTGCCTGGAGATGTCCATGAAGAAACCGCTATCGCTCGCCGGCCTGGCCCTTGTCATGTCGGCCTGCTCCACCACCCCCACCCCGAAGATGGTCGACAACATGGCCCTGCCCGAGGCCGTGCGTGCGCCGGCCGGCAGCAAGCAGACGATGTGGACCGTCGGCCGCGGCGAACTCACCTACGAGTGCCGCGAGAAGAAGGACGTGGCGGGCCAGTTCGAATGGGTCTTCGTCGGTCCGGTGGCGACGCTCTACGGGCCGGGCGACAAGGTGGTGGGCAAGTACTACGGTGGCCCCACCTGGGAGTCGAACGACGGCTCGAAGGTCACCGGCAAGCAGGTGGCGGTCGCGCCCGGCGGTGCCGGCAACATCCCGCTGCAGCTCGTCAAGGCCGACCCGGCGATGGGGGCCGGTGCGATGCAGGGCGTGGCCTACATCCAGCGCCTGAACACCCAGGGCGGCGTGGCGCCCAGCGCGGCGTGCACGGCGGCCGCCAAGGGCCAGCGCCAGCAGGTGGCCTACGCGGCCGACTACGTGTTCTACGGCATGTGAGCGGCGGCGCCGCCGCGCTCGCGCTGCGGGCTCAGGCGGTGGCCGTAGCGGCGCGGCAGTTCGGCTGCGGTGCACTCCTCGGTGCGCCAGTGGTCGGCTTCGATCGCGTCGGCGGCGGTTTCCATGTCGAGCGTGTGCACGATGCCGAGGCCCAGGTCGGTGGCGAGGTAGAGCCGGCCGGTTTCGTCGACGAGGGCGGCCTCGAAGCGGGCCTCGCGCCCGGTGTGCGAGCGGATGCTCGGTGCCTGGCCCGGGCGTGCGTCCAGACGCCAGATCCAGGGTGCCGCTTCGAGCTCGACGTAGACCCGCTGCGGGCCGTTCTGGAAGTACCAGTCGCCGTGTTCGTCGCGATCGTAGTTGCGCTCGATGAACTCGCGCAGCTTGTCGTGGTTGATGCGGCTGCCCTTGACCGTGGGGAAGGGCCCCGCGGCCTGGATGCGGTCGTCGCGCATGTACCAGTCGCCGCGCGCATCGAGGGCGAGCCAGCCGTAGCAGGCCGGCACGTTGGGCCATTTCTTCAGGGCGGCTTTGACGATGTCATCCATCTCGGACTCCTGCCTGTTGGGCCATCCAGCCCATGACGTGTTCCGGCAGCGTGAGCACATGCCCGGGCCAGCGGCCGTGCGGGAAGCCCACGTGGCCGCCGTGCTCGGGCTGCCACAGTGTCACGAACGCGCCGACCTCGTGCGCCTTGGGCAGGCTGGCTGCGGGGATGAAAGGGTCATTGCGCGCATTGATGGCCAGCGCCGGAATGCGGATCCGGTGCAGGTGCGGCTTGGCCGAGCCGCGCGTCCAGTAGTCGTCGGTGTCGCGAAAACCGTGCAGCGGTGCGGTGAAGATGTTGTCGAAGTCGTAGAGGTTGCGCGCGCGCTGCAGGGCGCGGCCGTCGAAGAGGCCCGGGTGCTGCTGCAGCTTGAGCAGCGCCTTGGGGATCATCGTGCGCAGGAACATGCGCGTGTACACCTGCCGGTTGAAACCGCGGCCGATGTGCTCGCCGCCGGCGGCGAGGTCGAGCGGCGAGCAGATCGAACAGACGGCGCCGACGGTCCTGGACGCGCTCTCGCCGGCCTCTTCGGCCCAGCGCATCAGCGCATTGCCGCCGAGCGACACGCCCACCGCCACCATCGGGCCGGTGTGGCCGGCGCGCAGCCGTTCGAGCACCCAGCCGATCTCTTCGTAGTCACCCGAGTGGTAGGCACGCGGCGCGAGGTTGATCTCGCCCGAGCAGCCCCGGAAGTGCGGCACCGCGTAGCGCCAGCCGTTCTGCCGCGCCCAGTGGGCGAAGGCGCGGGCGTAGTGGCTGTTCGACGAACCTTCGAGGCCGTGGAAGAGCACCAGCAGCGGCCGGACGCGGCCGTCGTCGTCGGGCGGCGGCGTGATTCCGTGGCCGGGGGTCGACGTCTCCTGGAAGTCGACGTCGATGAAGTCCTGGTCGGGCGTGGTCCAGCGCTCGCGCCGGTAGACCGGCCGCGGCCCCTGGTGGCTGCGCGCGAAGAGCGCGGGCCAGATGGTCTGCAGGTTGCCGCCCCACGGGCCTTCGCCCGCGAGCCATCGGGGGGCGCGGTAGTCGTGCATCCGGATCGCCCCGCCTCAATGCAGCACAGAGGGCGTTTCGCCGACCTCCGGCAGTTCCTGGTCGGTGCCGGGGCTCGCATGGTGCGCCACCAGGCGCCAGCCGAGCGAGGTCTTCACGTAGACGTTGGTTGCGAGCACCCAGGCCGTCTGCGGGCCCTCGTCGGTGAGCACCTGGATGCGCTCGACCACGCTGTGCACCGCCGAGTCGTGGGTGAGCACGCGCCGCACGCGCTCGGGACGCGCGTCGATCGCGCCGTTGCCGAACATCGCCTCGAAGGCGGTGCGGATGGCCGCGGCGCCCACCATGCGCGGGCCGTTGGGGTGCACGCAGCAGATGTCGTCCTCGTCGGACCACACCGCCATCAGCTTCTCGATGTCGGCCCGTTGCAGGGCTTCGTAGAACTGCGCCTCGGCGTCGTCGGACGAGCTCATCAGGGCGATCTCGGGCGGCTTGGGCGGACGCGGCATCGGGTTCCTGTCTCTGTGGCGACGTCAGTGGAAGACGACGGTTTTCTGGCCGTTCAGAAGCACCCGGTGCTCCACGTGCCAGCGCACGGCGCGCGCGAGCACCATGCACTCGACGTCGCGGCCCACCGCCGTGAAGTCTTCGGCGCTGAGCGAATGATCCACACGCGCGACGTCCTGCTCGATGATGGGGCCTTCGTCGAGCTCGGGCGTCACGTAGTGTGCGGTGGCGCCGATCAGCTTCACGCCGCGGTCGTGCGCCTGGAAATACGGCTTGGCGCCCTTGAAGCTCGGCAGGAAGCTGTGGTGGATGTTGATCGCCCGGCCCTTGAGGAAGGCGCAGAACTCCGGGCTCAGGATCTGCATGTAGCGCGCGAGCACCACGAGGTCGACGCCGTGCTGCGCAACCAGCGCCTCGATCTGCTGCTCCTGCGCGCGCTTGGCCTCGGCCGGCGCGCCGGCCGCGAGCGGCAGGTGGTGGAAGGGGATGCCGTAGCGCCCGGCCAGTTCGGCGAACACCGCGTGGTTGGACACGACGGCCGGGATGTCGACCTCGAGCTGGCCCGAATGCCAGCGGTACAGCAGGTCGTTCAGGCAGTGGCCGTGCTGGCTCACCATCAGAAGCAGCCGCGGCTTGCGCGCCAGGCTGTGGAACTGCGCCTCCATGCCGAACTGCTCACGCACGCTGGTGAAGAGCCGGTTGAGCGTGTCGGTGTTGGCCAGGTGGGGCGGCGCCTCGAAATGCACCCGCATGAAGAAGAGCCCGGTGGCATGGGCGCTGCCCTGGTCGGGCAGGTCGCCGAACTGCTGCGAGTCGACGATGTTGCAGCCGGCCTGGTAGAGCAGGCCCGAGACGGCGTAGACGATGCCCTTGGCATCGCGGCACGAGAGCGTGAGGACGAATTCGCGCGAGCGCGCAGCGGAGGCGGGAGGCATGGCGCGGAATTGTACGGACGGGCCTCGCTTTGCAGGCAAGACGACGGCATCATCCCCACCTCATCGAATGCCCATCATGCGCACTGACCCCAACGCCTGGACCGAACGCAGCCGCGAGCTGTCGCAGCTGCTGGCCCAGAGCGGCCTGGGCGACCGTGCGGCCTTCGCACGGCTCTACGAGCGCACCAGCGCGCATCTGTTCGGCGTCGTGCTGCGTATCAACCGGGACAGGGCCCAGGCCGAAGAGGTGCTGCAGGAGGTCTACGTCAACGTGTGGCGTGCGGCGCAGTCCTTCGACGCCGCGCAGAGCCAGCCCTTGACCTGGCTCACCAGCATCGCGCGCAACCGGGCCATCGACAGCCTGCGTCGCCGGCAAGCCGAGCCGCAAACCCAGCCTGCGCCGCTGTCGGGCGAAGGCGACGAGGATCGAGACGTGTATGACGACGTGGCGGACACCGCCCCCGGGCCCCTGGCCCTGCTGAGCGAGGCCTCCGATGCGCGGGCGCTGGGGCGCTGCATGGAAAGCCTGAGCGCCCAGCAGCGACAGAGCGTGGCGCTCGCCTTCTACGACGGCCTGAGCCATGCCGAGGTGGCCGAGCACATGCGCCAGCCGCTGGGCACGGTGAAGTCGTGGGTGCGGCGCGCGCTGCTGGCGCTGAAGTCCTGCCTCGATGGCGCGGTCGTGCGCGACCTGCAGGCCGAGTGAGCGACGCACCATGGACTACAGCCGCCCCGAACTCGCCGACCGGCTGGCCGCCGCCTATGTGGCCGGCACGCTGCGCGGTGCGGCGCGCCGCCGCTTCGTCGCCCTGACCCGCGTGCACCCGGGCCTGCGCCGCGCCGTGCGCGACTGGGAGGCGCGCCTGATGCCGCTGACCGCCTCGGTCGAAGCCGTCGTGCCGCCGCCGCGGGTGTGGCAGGCGATCGAGCGGCGCATC